>DATMZP010000170.1:0-10294 GCA_035573595.1 Hyphomicrobiaceae bacterium | reverse complement strand
TCGCCGTCGATGGCGATCTCCTGCCCCGGCGGCTCGCCGCCCGAGGTCGAGATGTAGCGCAGGCCCACAACTGCTGCCGCCGGCACCTGTGAGAACCCGCCGGCGGAGGCGATGGCGGCTTCCAGCGGCAGCTGCGGCGCGCTCCCCTGCTCCGCCTGCCGTCTCAGGTTGTCGAGCGTCTGGCTGCTCTTGTAGTCGGTGATGATGAGGCCCGATGCGCTCACGTCGATGCGGTCGGCGCGCGCCGTGAGGACGAATGGCCCCGCCGGCGCCTCCAGCACCAGCTCGCCCTGGGCCTCGGCCACGGTCTTGCTCACGCCGGCGCGGCGGGCGGTTTCGGTGGCGGCGAACCACTCGGCGAACCGCCCGAAGCGGGGTGCCCAAAAGGCGGCGATGCGGGGATCGCCCATGTAGCCGGTGAGCACCTCCTGGACGATGGCCCGCAGCTCGCCGGCGAGGTCATCGGGCAGCTCCTGCGGGAAGAGCTGGGTGAGCCTGCCCAGTGCCTCGTGCACGACTGTGCCGCGGAGCGCCGCGCCCGCGCGCACGCCAAGGATGGGCAGCTCCTCCAGCTTGAGGATGTGGCGGGCGAAGATGGCGTAGGGGTTGGCGATCCAGGTCTCGATGGTCGTGACGCTGAGCTTGCGCGGCCTTGCCGACACCGGCGGGCGCGGCTCGGGCCGGGATAGCCGCCGCCGCAGCGGCACGGCGTTGCGCGCCCGCGCCCAGGCGAGCCAGGGCCGGTCCGGCTCCAGCGAGAGGCCCATGCCCTGCACCAGCGCCTGCAGCCGCAAGAGCCAGCGCGAGGGCACCGTGGGGGCGCCGTCGACCTTGGCGGCGCGGGTGAGCACCACGCACGGCGCGCCGAGCTGGGCGGCGAAGTCGTGCGCGGAAGCACCGATGCGCTCCTCCGGCGGTGGCAGGCCGAGCGCCTGCCGCATGGGCCGGCTGAGCCAGGGGCCCGGGTCGGCGGCTTGCGGCCAGGTTCCCTCGTTGAGCGAGGCGAGGATCACCGTGTCGGCCAGCTGCAGGCGCGCCTCGTAGGGATCGCAGACGGCAAGGCGCGCATGGGCGCTGCCGCGCGGGCGGATGCGCTTGTCGGACACCAGCGTGCGGTAGAAGTCCGGGTAGTCGGCCCCCGCCACCGGGAGCTCCGGCATGGCGGGGTCGATGAGCTTCATGAACAGCTCCGCTGCCCGCTCGCCGGCGTCGCCCTGGCGCAGTGGACTGCCGTCGTCCCGGTCGCCTGTCTCGGCGAGACGCGCGGCCGTGCTGTAGTGCACGTCAGCGAGGGTGCGCAGAGGCAGGGGCTGCGCTGCGCCCATGGCCTCGGCCAGTGGCTCGAAGTCGCGCCGCAGCCGCCGCAGGACGGCACGCGCGGCGCGCCAGTCGTCGCTGCCGAGGCGGCGCACGGCGGCGGGGCGCCGGACCTGCTTGCCGGCGCCCTCCAACGCCGCCTCCACGCCGTCCAGGCCCTTGCCGAGGTAGGGCGCGCGGAACGCGGCCAGCTCCAGGGTCTCGCGGCCCCGGCGCATCTCCTCCAGCCCCATGCCGAGGCGGCACAGCGGGTGTTTCAGGAGAGTCATGAGCGTCACGGGCTCGAACTCCTCCTGGGCCGCGGCGACGACCAGCTCCAGGAACGCGCCGGGCAGCGTCTTGGCAAAGGGCTCGCCGCCCTGGTCCTCGACGTGCAGCTCCCACGCCGCCAGCCGCGCGGCCACGCGGCGCGCCAGCGCCCGGTCCGGCGTGACCAGCATGGCGGTCTCGCCGGGCCGCTCCAGGGCCTCGCGCAGCACCAGGGCGATGGCCTCGGCCTCCTCCTGGGCGGTCTCCGCCTCGATCAGGCTGAGGCCGGCGAGCGCCTCCCTCATCTCGGCCTTGTCGGCGCCCGAGGTGAAGCGATGCCACACCTCGGTGGTGCCGGCGGGCCGCATGGATTCGCAGGCCAGCGCCCAGCGCGCCGCGCGCCTGGCCGATGCCGCGGTGGCCCCGAGCGGCTCGACATCGCGACGCGACAGCCCGAGGCTGTCCAGCAGCCGTCGCAGTCCGGATTGCGGGTGCTCCGGGTGCCCGCCGATGGCGGTCCAGCTCGGGTCATCGACGGTGCAGTCGAGCGCCGGCAGCACCAGCGCACCGTTGGGAAGCGCAAGAACGGCCTTGATGAGATCGACGGCCGCTGCATCGGCCGACGCCACGCCCGCCACGATCACGGGCGCGGCCGGCGGAGCATTCCGCAGCCGGCGCGCCTCCACCTGCAGCACGTTGAGGCGGCGGGCGACGGGTGAGAGGAGATTCCGCTCGGCCAGAAGCGCGGGCCAGAGCTGCAGGGCGATCTTGAGGAAATCGAGCGTCGGCGACCAGTGCTCGGCGTACTCATCGGCGACCAGGCTCTCCAGCCGGGCAAAGTCGATGCCTTCCGTCTCCAGCACGTCGATGAGGCGGGCCAGCTCGCGGGCCAGCCGCGCCGCCTGGGCGGGGCCGCGTGCGCCGGCCGAGACATACGGGGCGCCGTCGCCCGCGCCGCGCCTCGCCTCGTCCCATTTCCGCACCAGCGCCGTCAGAATGAGGTGCCGCTCCGGCTCGCCGATGGCGCGCGGGATATCGGCGGCGGCGTCTGTGCCGGTATCTGCGGCTTCCGCGAGCAGCTCCAGCTCCTCGCCGCCCTCGCCCAGCACCTTGATGCGCGGCAGCAGCAGAGCCTTGCCGCCCGCGGCCGCCAGAAACGCGTGCTGCAGAGCGCGCGCGGGGCGCCGCGTCGGCAGGTAGACGGTGACATCGGCGAGGACCAGGGCGTCCGGCCGCGTGCCGCCGCGCACGGGAAGGTTGCCGGCGAGCAGAGCCTCCGCCAACACGGCCAGAAACGGGCGGCCCGGGTCGACCGTGTAGACATGCCCGCGCGGTGTCATCGGGGGGTGCCTACACGTAGGGTGCAATCGTGCGGAGCGCGATTGCACCGAACCGGCCTTACAGCAATCGCCGCCGCCCGTGGAGAGGCTGCATCGGTGCAATGCCGCTTCGCAGCATTGCACCCTACGGCTCCGCCTCGGCCAACATCTGCTCGGCCTGGGCCAGGGCGTCGGGTGTGCCTACGTGCATCCATGTCCCCTCCATGCGCAGGCCGTAGGCGCGTCCGGCGGAGATGGCATTGTCCCACACCACGTTGAGGGAGAACGCGCCCTCCGGGCTGCCGTCGAGCAGGCGCGGGTGCGCCAGCGACGCGCCCGTGAAGGCGAACGGCACGATCTCCTGCTCGTCGCGGCGGCGCACGCGACCGTCGGCCTCGAAGGCGAAGTCGCCGCGGCCCTGGTAGCCGAGACTCTGCGAGGCCAGCGCCAGCAGCATCAGGCAATCCATGCGGTCGTCGTCCCAAGCCGCAAACAGGCGGCCGAGGTTCGACCCCACGCCCTCGATCCACACCGAGTCGCTGTTGTGGATCAAGAACGGACCTGCACCCAGCCGTGGAAGCGCGCGCTTCACCCCGCCGCCGGTGTCGAGCAGCCGGTCGCGCTCGTCGGAAATCTCGATCGTCGGCATGCACCGGCCCCTCAGGTGCACTTCGATGAGGTCCGCCTTGTGGTGCACGTTGACGACGGCGCGGGCGATGCCGGCGTCGACATGGCGGTCCAGCACATGGTCGATGAGGGCCTTGCCGCCCAGCCGTATCAGCGGCTTCGGCAGCACGCTGCTGGCCGGGGCCATGCGCGTGCCGAGGCCGGCGCTCAGCACCATGGCGGTCGTGATCGCTGCCGGCATCCCCCCTCCACCCCTGCGCTTACGGCGCAAGCCGTCTGGCACGCTCCGCTTCCGGGAAGTGCCGCTCGTACCACGCCGCGAGTGGCGCCAGCGTGACATACCGCAAGTTGCGGGCCAAATATTCCCAGGTGCGCGGATAGTGCTGCAGGTAGTGGGGTTTGCCGTCGCGGCGCATGAGGCGTGCCCATAGACCGAGCAGCCGGGTGTTGCGTTGCGCGCCAAAGTCGGCGTAGGCGGCGGCGAACGCTTCGCTGTCGAAGCCGGGCTCCCGCGCGGCGACCTGGGCGCAGTAGTAGCCGAGCAGCTCGCGCTCCAGCGCTTCCGGCACGTCCACGCGCGCGTCCTGCAGGAGGGAGACGAGGTCGAAGGCGAAGTGCTCGTTGAGGGCGTCCTGGAAGTCGAGAATGCCGACCCTGGCCAGCCCGGTGCGCTCGGGCATCCAGACCAGGTTGGGCGAGTGGTAGTCGCGCAGGAACCAGCCGCCCGGCAGGGTCAGCAGCCGGTCGATGACGGGCGCCCAGAGGTCGCGGAACTCGGTGCGGATGGACTCGGGCGCCGGCCCGCCCTTCAGCTCCGGCCACAGCCAGTCGAGCAGCAGGTCGATCTCAATCTCGAAGGCCGCCCGGTCGCGCCGCGGCAGCACGAATGTCGAGCCGTCGGGCAGGCCGAGCTTCGCCGGCACCGGCACGCCACGCAGGTGCACCAGCGCGTCGACGGCCGCGCGCCAAAGCTCGGCCTGCGAGGCTCCGGCGGCGACCTCGCGGCCGTAGAGGCGGTCGTCCAGGTCCTCCACCAGCAGCAGGCCAGCATCGAGATCGGCCGCCAGCACGTCCGGTGCGCTCAACCCTGAAGCTCTGAGCACCCCGCCGATGGCCGCGAACGGCCGCACCATGTCCTCGGCCAGGCACGCGATCCGGCTGTAGGGCTTGCCGTCGCGGATGGGCGGGCCGTCGGGCTGGCGCGGCGCGTCCATCAGCAGCGCGCTGCGGTCTGCGCTCTGCAGGCGCGCATACGCCCGCGTCGAGGCGTCGCCCTGCAGGTAGGCGATGCGGGCACCGGCCCAGTCGGACTGGGCATCGAGGAACGCCACGATCCGGCCGATGCGCTCCACCCGCGCCGCGGCTGCACCGAGGCCGCGTACGATCACCTGGCGGCGCTCCGGATCGGCGGTCTCGGCAAGGATGATCTCGATGCGATCAGCGGGCAGCAGATCCGGCGCGCGCTCCGGCCACTCGACGATGGCCGCGCCGCTTTGCAGCGTCTCCTCGAAGCCCAGCTCGCGGGCCTCGTTGGCGCCGGACAGGCGGTAGAAGTCGAAATGCGAGACCGTGAGGCGCGGCGTCGCGTAGGTCTGCTGCAGGGCGAAGGTGGGGCTCGGCACCTCGGGAGCGGTCTGGCCCAGCAGGGCGCCGATCAGGGCGCGCGCCAGCGTGGTCTTGCCGGCACCGAGGTCGCCGTAGAGCGCAACCGCATCGCCCGCCCGGATCTTGAGGGCGACCAGCTCGGCGAGCCGCACCGTGCCCGCCTCGTTTACTTCACACGTCCACTGCATGGGTCAGGCCTGGGCGGCGCTCCGGTCGGCCTCGACGGCGGAGGCGGGCGTGCCATTCTCGGGGAAGCGCACGGTGACGCGCGTCCCCCGGCCGGGCTCGGATTCCAGCGCCATGACGCCGCCGTGCAGCTCCACCAGGCTCTTGACGATGGAGAGCCCAAGGCCCGCGCCGCGGTGCTTGGAGCCCTGGGTGCGGCTCTCGAACCGCTCGAACACGCGGCGCTGCTCCTCCTTCGGGATGCCCAGGCCTTGGTCCTCCACCGCGAACGCCATCATGCCCGCCTCGCGCCAGGCGCTGACCGTGACGGTATCGCCGGGCTTGGAGAAGCCGATGGCATTGGAGAGGAGGTTATAGAGCACCTGGCGGACGCGCTGCTCGTCGGCGATGAACTCGTCGGCATCGTCGTCAACGCGGATGTCGATATTGAGGCGTTCGCGCGTGGCACGGTCGCGCACCCCGAGGACCGCCGATTCGACAATGCCGGCGACTTTCACCGGCGTCAGCTTCAGCTCCAGCGCGCCGGCATCGATGGTGATGAGGTCGAGGATGTCGTCGATGATGGCCAGCAGCGTGCTGGACGACGTGAGGATGTCGGTGAGGTATTCCCGCTGCTTGCGGGTGAGCTCCGTATCCAGCCCCTGCATCATCAGCTCGCTGAAGCCGATGATGTTGGTGAGCGGGGTCCTCAGCTCGTAGGAGACGTGGTGCATGAACTGGCTCTTGAGCCGGTCGGCCAGCACCAGCGCCTCATTGCGCTCGATCAGCGCCCGCTCGTAGCGCTTGGAGTCCGTCACGTCCGCGAAGGTGATGAGCGTGGCGCCGTCGGGCAACGGCGCCACCGCGAAGTCGATCACGCTCTGGTCCGGCCGGGCCATTTGTCCCTGGATCGCCTGGCGGCGGTCGGAGATACCGGTCACGGCATTGCCGATACGCGCCCAGATGGTCCGGTCGTCGTACAGCTCGCGGCACTGGGCGACGATTTCGTCGATGTGCGGTCCCTCGTTGAGCGTGCTGCGCGACAGCCGCCAGATCTGCGCCAGCGCCGAGTTGTGCAGCTTGAGCCTTCCGTCGGGCTCGAACACCGCGACGCCCTCCTTGAGGCCGTCGAGCGTTTCGCGCTGCGCATCAATGAGCGCATTGTAGCGGCTCTCCAGGGCGAACCGCTCGGTTACGTCGTCGTAGAGATAGGTGAGGCCGCCGTCCGGGCGCTGCGCCGAGGTGACGTGGATGGTGCGGCCGTCGAGCAGGTGCCACCAGTCCTCGTACTCCGTGCCGGTCTTGTAGCCGGCCAGGATCTTGGCCTTCCAGTCACGGTAGTTCAGCTCCACCTCGGGCAGGCGGGACAGCTCGCGCAGGCGGTCCAGGATCTGGGAGTCCGTAGGCTTGGTGGCGAGCCAGTCGGCGTCCAGCGACCATAGCCTGCGGTAGGCCTCGTTGAAGAAGGTGAGGCGCTGGTCGGGGCCGAAGATGGCGACCGCGGTGGCCACCCGGTCGAGCGTGCGCTCATAGGCGGCGACGTGGCGCGACAGCTCGTCCTGGGCGGTCTCGATGGCGGCCACGTCTATGGCGGCGCCGGCGGTGCCGCCATCGAGCGGCAGCACCACCACGTCGTGCGCCTTGCGCATGCCGCCCGAGATGATGTGCGCGCGCTCGCGGTAGGGCGCCCCTTTTGCCAGCGCGCGGCCGACGCGCTGGCGCTGGCGCGTTTCAAGCAGCTCGATCTGGCGTTCGACCACCTCCCGGTCGCTGCCGGCCTCCACCGCGCGCACGTAGGCCTCGTTGACCCACTCGATGCGCGCATCGTCGCGGCGGAACCACACCGGCATCGGCAGGGCGTCGAGCAGCGCTCGGCCCGACTGCGTCGAGCGCGCCAGCATGCGGTATTGGTCGAGGATGCGGGAGAGGTCGCGCTTGCGGCCCGTCACCTCGCGCAGGCGCAGGATGGCCCGCCCGCCGGTGGCGCGCCCGTCGGCCTCCACGTAGCCGCCCGCGATCGTCTTCAGCAGCTGGCTGAAGGGGCGCCCATCGGCGAACAGGGCGTCGAGGCCCTCCTTGAGGGAGGGCGTGGAGGCCGCGTCGAGCCAGGCGCCGAATTTCAGCACATCGGCGTGGTGCACCGGCAGGCCCGGGATGCCGGCCAGCGTATGCACCACCACGCGCACGCGCTGGCCCTGCTCCCACAGCACGAGCACCTGCGGCTCGGCCTTGATGATGGCCTCCGCGGTCAGCAGGCTTTTGCGCAGCTCGGCCACCTCGTCGCGCGGCCGGTAGGGGCGGCCCTCGCGCCGCAGGGTGGAGACGATGCTCATGGCTGCGGCAAGCAGCGTCCCGCCCGCGGCGGCGCTCAAGATGAGGACGAGCGCCGCCCGCCACTCCGGCGGCGCCAGAGCGGGGCCGTGAGTCACCGCGATGCCCAAGGCGAGCACCACCAGCGTGCTGGCAAGCACAAGTAATGCCAGCTCCGCGCGCGGCCTGCCCAGGCTGCCGTTGGCGCCTGCCACCCACATCGATAGCGAACGACCCGATTCTCGGTCCTGGTGCCTTTGGCTGTGCAACGCGCCAATGCACAGGACCGTGCTGCCCATTTTACGAATCAGCAAGCATTATGTGGACGTTCGCCCGCCCTGGCCAGAGCAGGAAGGGCACAGGTGGGGCGGTCCTTGCCGCGGAAGCAGCCAGCCCATCAGGGCTTCCCCGCCGGGCGTTGCTCGACATGGCGCTCGGTCGTCATCTGGAAATCGGCAACGCCCCAGCAACTCGGACTTTGGTCATTCGGAGCTCAGTCGTCGGAAGTCGTCCGATCAATCTCAGCGCCTCGCCTTCCGCCGCCTCGAGAAGCTCGCGTTCCCGAGCCCGGTGCCGACCGTGAGCACGCCCCAGCGCTTTGCCTTGCCGAGGTAGGGCAGCTCGCTCAGCCCCTGCACCACGGCATCGTTATGCATGACGACCGTGGTCTCGTGGTCGCGGACGCGCGGGATCTGCGCCCGGATCGCACTGGGCAAATTGAAGCTGCTGCTCTGCCAGTTGCCCGGCAGGTTCTGCGCACCGCGGCTGATCGAGCCGTCCTCCTCGATCAGGCCCGGGCAGCCGATGCCGATCACCGGCGCCAGCCGCAACCGCTCGGATTTGCTCTCCTTCACAAGCGCCGACAGCATGTCGCCGAGACCCTCGACGGCGTCATCGCGCTTGATCTCGTCCTCGTCGCCGTGACGCCACAGCTTCATGTCGTGCACGGCCGCCTTCGACAGATCCTTGGCCTTATCGAGATTGAGCCTGACGAGCCCGGCACGGATGTTGGTTCCCCCCACGTCCACGGCCAGGATCGCATCATGGCTGTCCAGCATCCAGCCCGGCAGAAGGTGCGCGGCGCCGAGCAGCCCTGCCTCGTCAGGGTCGTTGTGGATGGGCCTCAGCTCCACCCCGATGTCCTGCGACTTCAGAAGTATGCCGGCGCGTGCGATCGCCAGCTCTCCCACGCGGCTGGCGCGGAAGCCGCCGCCCACGGCGATGCACTCGAGGTCCCGCCACGCCCTGAGGCGCAGGAACCGCTTGATCACCGCTGCGAGCTGCTGCGCAAAATGCTCGGTCGCGCTGTGCACGACCGCAGCCGCTTCCGCCTCTCCTTTGATCAGGAGGTCGTGGAGGTCCTTCTTGCTCAGGGCGTCGCTGCTTGTGTCGCCCAGCGGGTCCTTGCCTGCAGCGCGCAAGGTCTTGCGCACATCTTCAAGGATATCGCGGAACGCGCCCTTGCTCGCCCTGTCGCCGAGAAAGCCCTCCTCGTCCTCGATCTCCACATTGTAGCTCTCGACCTCGACGCTGGGGAGCGTCGGGGCGCCGTGGGTGGGCAAAGTTGGCTGCTGGGATTGCCGTTCGCGTTCGGATCTTTTCATCTGGGAACAGCCGCCCCGTCGGCTCCTCAGGTCCGCTTGGCGCCGCCATTGGCCCGCTTGCGCTCCTCGCGGGCGCGTAAGGCGCGGAACTGCCGCTCCAGCTGGTCGATCTCCTCGTCGGTGCAGCTCTCGAGGTCAATGAGGCGGTTGCGCGCCGGCTTGAGGCTCCTGAGCAGCTCGTCGAGCTTGAGGTGCAGAGCGCGTGCATCGCGATTCTGCGTGTTCTGGAGCAGGAACACCATGAGGAATGTGACGATGGTTGTCCCGGTGTTGATCACGAGCTGCCAAGTATCGGAGAAGCCGAACAGCGGCCCAGTGGCGGCCCAGACGAGCACTGTGGCGCAGGCCGCGAAGAACGCGGTCGGCGATCCGGCCAGGGTGGAGGCATGCCGGGCCAGGTCATGGAAGTGCCAGGTCCGTTTGGGCTCGTGCATCAGGCCGTAAACGGTCAGGCTCCAGCCCGAGTTCCGCCATCGTCGCTGGTGCCTGCCAGCCAAAGGGACGCCGAACGCCCCGATTCTCATCCTGTCTCAGCCCGTTCCCTGCCCCAGTGGCTATGCAGAGCGCGTAGCTGTGGCCGCGCTGGAATGCATCGGCAAGGTCGCGCCAGCATTTGCCCCCCGCGGCATCGGGTATCTCACCGATACCGCTCTGCCGGCCCCCCCACGACACTCCATCGCTGAAGGACGGGCAGGGGGCTGAAACCGAGTTGGGAAGTACCATGACACACACAGGTCCGGCGCCGCATTCCCTCGGAACGTGGGGCACGAGCTGGTGGCAGAGCATCCTGCTCGGCCTCGTATTCATGATTGCAGGACTGTTCATCCTGCGGAACGCCACCCTTGCGACGGTGGTCAGCGCGATCGTGTTCGGCGTTGCCCTCCTGATCGCCGGACTGTTCGAGATCGTGCAGGCGTTCTGGGCGCCGCATTGGAGCGGTGTGCTCTGGAGACTGTTGGTTGGAGCCTTCTACGCCATCGGTGGCGCCGTGCTCGTTGCCGACCCACTGGCGGCGTCCGTGGTGCTGACGCTGGTGTTCGCTGCCGCCCTGATCGCATCGGGTATTGCGAGGATGGTCCTGGCCTTCTCGCACTGGGA
>DATMZP010000169.1:0-11514 GCA_035573595.1 Hyphomicrobiaceae bacterium | reverse complement strand
CCGACATGGCGGCGCAGAGACAGCCAGCCTGGGCCGCAAGCGATGCCTTGATCTCGGCAATCGCCGGAAGCAGCTTGGCGGCGGCGTCCTCCAGGTCGTTGCCGCGTGCACGCATGTAGCAGAGCAACCGCGGCACGTCGGGCAATTCTGGCGGAGCCGGCGCCTGCACAGGCGGAGACGCCGGACCGCAGCGCAGCGCAGCAAACACGCTGCCGGTCGCCAGAGGTAGGCGTGGGTTGACCAGGACGGCATGCATCGCCGGAAGGACGGGCATCGGGGTCATCTGCTCCCCCTTGCCTCGGATGACGGCCGGATGGTCGGCAAGGCAGACCGGAACATCGGCGCCAAGCTGCGCCGCAATTTCCAGCCACGGGACACCGCTCGCAAGCTCGCGATTGGCACGGCGCACCGCCCGCAGGAGGGCAGCCGCGTCGGCAGAGCCGCCGCCCAGCCCGGCCGCGACCGGCACCTCCTTCTGCAGGTGCACCGATCCGATGCGCAGGCGCGGCTCCGCATCGCGTAGGAGCGCCATAGTCCGTGTCAGCAGGTTCTCGCCGCCGATGTCTCGCGCGAAGGTGCCGCTGAGCGTCAGCCGGTCGTCCGCCTCCGCCTCGATCGTCACCACGTCGCTGACGCCGGCGAACGTGACGAGGCTTTCGAGCTCATGGTAGCCGTCGGCACGGCGTCCGAGGACGCTGAGCGTCAAGTTAACTTTGGCGCGGGCTGGCTCGCCAATTCGCATGGCACTTGCGTTTCGGCACTTGCGTCTCGACGAATGCGGCCTGCCCAGACTAGCCGGTGCTGCTGTCCGGGCTAGGGCCCCTTGGCATTCGCCTCGCTGCGGCGCTTGCCCCGCTCCTCGCTGCGCACCACCTTGCCGCGCTTGGCCTGCCGGGGCAGGCCCGACGCGAGGCCCTTGGCCAGCTTCTCCCGCATCTTCTCGGCATCCGCCGGCTCAGGGTTCAGCTTCAGCGCCTGGTCCCACTGGAAGCGCGCCTCGCGCTCGCGGCCGACGCGCCAGTAGGCGTCGCCCAGGTGGTCGTTGAGCGTCGGGTCCTCCGGCCGCAGCACCACCGCCTGCTCCAGGTACTTCACGGCCACGTCGAAATTGCCGAGCCGGTATTGCGCCCACCCGAGGCTGTCTACGATGTAGCCGTCGTCGGGCTTCAACCGCACGGCCTTCTCGATCATCTTGAGGCCCTTCTGCAGGTTGCGGTTGTGGTCGATCCAGGTGTAGCCGAGGTAGTTGAGCGTCAGCGGCTGCTCGCCGCTGAGCTGGAGCGAGCGCAGCAGGTCGGCCTCCGCCTGAGGCACCTTCTTGAGCCGTTCGTAGCAGGTGCCGCGGGCGTAGAAAAAGGTCCAGTGCCTCGCCTCCGGTTTGCCGATCAGGGCAATCGCCTTGCCGTAGAACTCTGCCGCCTCCGCGTAGCGCTTGTGGGCGCGCATGATGTTGCCCAGCGACTCCAGCGGCCGGATGTCGCGCGGGTTCTGGCGGGCAACGTGCTCCAGAAGCGCCTTCGCCTCCTCCACGCGCTCCAGCTGGTTCAGGTTCAGCGCCTTGCTGATGTCGATGGCAACTGCGAGCGGCGTGCCCTTGGGCACGCGGTCGTAGGCGTCGATGGCGTCGTCGTAGCGCTTGGCCGTCTCCTGGGCGCCGGCCAGCGCGACCAACGGGAATGCAGAGTCAGGCGAGAGATAGAGCGAAAGCTGCAGGAACACGAGGCCGAGCCGCAGGGTGACAGGATCGCCGGCGGTCGGCGCCGGCTCGCTGGCAAGCAGCTCGCCCAGGCCGTAGAACAGCTCCGCCACGCCCTCCGCCGCCGAGGTGACGAGCAGCGGCGTGCGAGCGCCCGATTCGATCTCGGCGAGCAGCGCACGGGCGTAGGGGTGCCCCTCGCCCTTGATCCGCTCGAAGTAGCCGTTGAGCACGCTCTGGGCGAGCTTGGTGTCGCCCGCGTTGGCAGCGTGGCGGGCGTAGGCGAGCGCGACGCGCAGGATGCGCTGGTCGTTCTTGGAGATGCGGCTGTAGGAGGCCCGCGCCTCCGCCGTGCGGCCCCCCAGGTCGGCCAGCAGGGCACGGTGGTAGCGCACGAAGGTGGCCGCCCAGTCCGGCAGCTTCGGCGCGTCCAGGACGGCGAGCGCCTCGTCGGTCTTGCCCTGTGCCTGCAGCAGCCAGGCCCGCGCCAGCACGTTCGTCAGCTCGCCGATGGGGTGCGTCCCGCCACCCGCGAAATGGGCCTCGGCGTCGGCGAAGCGGCCGTCCTTGAGCGCGGTGACGCCGAGGAGCACGTGCGCCACCCGGTTGCCGGGCTCGATCTTGAGAAGCTCCTTGGCCAGGGCCTCGGCGCGCGGCCAGTTGGCGCGGCTCGCCTCCATCTGCAGCGCCGAATCGACCAGCATGGCGCTGTCGGGGTCGCTCTCCAGCGCCTTCTCGTAGAAGAGCGCAGCGGCGGGCAGGTCGAGAACCTTGCCGGCGACCCGGCCGGCCAGATAGCTGCCGAGCTGCGAGCGCGGCTCCACAGCCGCCGCCTGAGGCTCGCCGGCCGCCAGGGCAGGCGTCGCCACCACGGCGCTCAGCAGCGCCGTCAGGTTAAGAGCGAGTGCAGCGCCAAGGAGCGCACAGGGCCGAACGCGCATGATACCTCGTCGGGGAGCCCGATCTCGTGATTTTCCGATATTGGAGCGAACGCTAGCAGAAGTGGCCTTCCGTTGCGACCGTTCTGTTCGCAGCTCCAACAGCTCTGCCGCCGTAATAATGCCGCGGTCTTAACCCGTATACCCGTCATCCGGAAATAGCGGGTGAAAGTTCACCACCTCAGGCTCTCGGGATCGGTCACCTCCTGCAGACGGATGGCTGCGGTATGCACCAGTTTGAGCGTCAGGGCCTTACGGCGGGCGCCGGCAAGCCTGTGCTCGGGCGCGCCGCGCACGACCTCGCCACCATAGCGGTCTGCGACGATCAGCCCTGCGTCCTCGGGCAGGGTGTCGCGCGGAAAGGCGGGGCCCACCGCGAAGTAGAGCCGGTCGCAGAACGCTCGGTACTCGGGCCATTTGTGGTCGGCGCGGAAGTCGTCGATGCAAGACTTGATCTCGACGATCCAGATCTCCCCGCCGCTTGTCACGGCAACCAGGTCGGCCCGCCGGCCGTTCCCCAGCGTGACCTCGGCAACTGTGGCCATATGGTGGGCGTGCAGCAGTCTTGCCACACCGCGGCGGATATCGAGCGCAGCCGGCGACTGCCGCCCGTCCTGTGGCCCACAAGGCTGATGATGGGGCTCAAAGCGCGGCTCGGGCGAGAGCGAGGCCATCGGCGCAAGATCGCTCCTCACTGTGTCCCTCCTGTCTCGGCAGACCCCGAGGATTGCGATAGAATTAAACGGCTTGAGGGCGTTCTCCTGCGGAATTCTCCAACAGCGCCCGCCGTTGTCCAGGGATCGGCTCAGCAGCAGCAGACGGGGGCGACTATCGCATGTTTTTCCGACGTTCGCAGCCGGGTGAAGGTGCAACACAGCCGGAAGAAGCTGCGCCACAGCTGAGGGAAGCTGCGCCGCGGCCGGGCGAAAGCGTGATCGTGGCAACAAACGCCAACGGTGAGGCGACCGCCGTTATGGCGGCGCGGCGGCAGCCGCTGCCGGCCTCGGAGCTGCGCCGCGTGGTCAACCCGTCGTCGCTGGGCTTCAAGACGACGGATGATCTGACGCCGATCAACGGCCTGATCGGCCAGGAGCGGGCGCTCAAGGCGATCCAGTTCGGCACCGACATCAAGAGCCACGACTACAACATGTTCGTGCTGGGGCCGCCGGCCTCCGGCAAGACGACGGCGGTGAAGGCCCACCTGAGCCCGAAGGCGGCGGAGGCACCCACGCCGCCCGACTGGGTGTATGTCTACAACTTCGAGAGCCCGAACCGGCCGAAGGCCCTGCGGCTGCCCTCCCGGCGCGCCAGGGACCTCTCCAAGGGCATGATCGCCGCGCTCGACGAGCTGCGCGGCGTACTGCCGGGCCGCTTCGAGAGCGAGGACTACCAGACCCGGCGGCGCGCCATCGACGAGCAGTTCCGCTCCGGCAGCGAGGAGGTCCTGGAGGCCCTCACCAAGAAGGCCAACGCGCAGAACATTGCGCTCCTGCGCACCCCCACCGGCTTCGCCATGGCGCCCATGCACGAGGGCAAGGTGGTGAAGCCCGAGGTGTTCAATGCCCTCCCCGAGGCCATGCGCCGCGACGTGGAGAACAAGATCTCCGCCCTGGAGAAGGAGCTGGCGGTGATGCTGGAGCGCCAGCCCATGGCCGAGAAGCGGCGGCGCCAGCAGCTGAGCGAGCTCAACGAGGAGGTGGCCACCTCGGCTATCCGCGACGCCCTGTTCGACCTGCACGGCTCCTTCAGCGACGTGGCCGAGGCCGCCGCCTTCCTGGAGGCCGCGGGCCACGACATGGTGCGCAACGTGGGCCTGTTCCTGGCCACCGGCGAGGAGGAGAACGCCCTCGTCCGGCGCCCCATCGACAGCGCCCAGGACCCGCGCTTCCGGCGCTATCTCATCAACATCATGGCCACCGGCAGGGAAGGGGCCACGGGCGCGCCGGTGATCGAGGAGAACAACCCCAGCTACGGCAACGTGGTGGGCCGCATCGAGCACATCGCCCAGATGGGCACGCTCGTCACCGACTTCCTCCTCATCAAGCCCGGCGCGCTGCACAAGGCCAACGGTGGCTATCTCCTGGTCGATGCCCGGCGCCTGCTGCTGTCGCCGTTCGCCTGGGAGGCCTTGAAACAGGCCGTCAAGGGCCGCGAGATCCGCATCGAGCAGCCCACCGAGGTGTCGGGCCTCGCCTCCACCCAGACGCTCGACCCGGAGCCGATCCCACTCGACGTGAAGGTGGTGCTGTTCGGCGACCGCGAGCTGTACTACCTGCTGGCCGCCCAAGACCCGGACTTTCCGCGTCTCTTCAAGGTGCAGGCGGATTTCGACGACACCATCGCCCGCTCCTCCGAGAACGACACCGCCTACGCCCGCCTGATCGCCTCGGTGGTGAAGGAGCACGGCCTCAAGCCCCTCGACGCCACCGCCGTGGCCCGCGTCATTGACGAGGGCGCGAGGCTCGCCGACGACCGCGAGAAGCTGTCGATCGAGCTCGGTCGCATCTCCGACATCGTGCGCGAGGCGGACTACTGGTCGGGCCAGGCCAGGCGCAAGATCACCACCCGCGAGGACGTGGCGAGGGCGATCGACGAGCAGATCCAGCGCGCCGACCGCCTGCGTGACCGCGCGCAGGAGACGATCGCGCGCGGCATCGTGCTGGTCGATACCGAGGGGGCCGAGGTCGGCCGCATCAACGGCCTGTCGGTGATCCAGCTGGGCTCCTTCGCCTTCGGCCGCCCGAGCCGCATCACCGCGCGGGTGCGGGTGGGCTCCGGCCGCGTCATGGACATCGAGCGCGAGGCCAAGCTTGGCGGCCCCCTGCACTCCAAGGGCGTGATGATCCTGTGGGGGTTCCTTGCGGGGCGCTATGCGCTCGACGTGCCGCTCGCCCTTGCCGCGACCCTCGTCTTCGAGCAATCCTACGGCGGTGTGGACGGCGACAGCGCATCCTCGGCCGAGCTCTACGCGCTCCTGTCGGCATTGTCGGAGGTGCCGATCAAGCAGTCGTTGGCCGTCACGGGCTCCGTCAACCAGCAGGGCGAGGTGCAGGCCATCGGCGGCGTCAACGAGAAGATCGAGGGCTTCTTCGACATCTGCCGCGCCAGGGGCCTCACCGCAGAGCACGGCGTGCTGATCCCCAGGTCGAACGTGCAGCACCTGATGCTGCGCGAGGATGTGGTGGAAGCCGTGAAGAGCGGGAAGTTCTCGATCTACGCCGTCGGCACCATCGACGAGGGCATCGAGATCCTGACCGGCGTGAAGGCCGGCGAGCCGGGGCCGCACGGCCGCTTCCCCGCCGGGACCGTCAACTGCATGGTAGAGGACAAGCTCAAATCGCTCGCGGAGCGCGGGCGCGGCTTCGCTAAGCCGGGGCGCGAGAGCAGCAGCGAGGGACCCGCCGAGACGCCATGATCGCTCACGTCGCCCAATCCGGAGAAGACAGCGGACGGGTCGTGATCCAAATCAGGTCGCGGCACCCGAGCGCCGTCGCCATGCAGGCCGCCGTGCAGATCGCGCGCGCGTTCGGATCGGACCTGGAAAGCCTGTTCGTGGAGGACACGCAGCTGTTCGACTGCGCCGCCTACGGCTTCGTGCGCGAGATCTCGCTGTCGGGGCGGGAGACCCGCCCGCTCTCGCTCGACGCCATGATGCGCGATCTGCATCTGGCCGCCCAGGGCACCCGCCGGCAGCTGGAGAGGCTGACGCGCCAGGCCCAGGTGCCGCTGCGCTGCCGGGTGGTGCGCGACGAGCCCTTGCGCGCCCTCACCATCGCCTGCGCCGAGGTGGGGCCGTGGAACGTGGTCGCGCTCGGCGAGCCGTTCGCCGCCGGCTACAGCGGCGTGCTCAAACAGATGCTGGCCGAGGTATCCGGCACCACCGGCATCGTCACCGTGGGGCCGAGGGCGCAGCGCGTGGCGGGGCCGGTGATCGTATCCGTGGAGGACATGGCCGAGCTGCCGGACATGCTGCGCACTGCGGAGCGGCTCGCCGCGGTGGACAGCGTCGAGGTAGTGCTGCTGCTCGTCGGCGCCGGCGAGGACGAGCTGGAGCGCATGGAGGGCGAGGCGCGCCTCGTCGTGGAGGATCGCGAGGGCGTGCGCATCGCCCGCGTCGCCGCGGCCCCCGGCGCCGCCGCGGCCATCGCCGAGACGCTCCGCCGTCTGCAGGGCGGCATGGTCATCTGCCGGTTCGGCGGCCTGGTGGTCCCCGACGAGGGCGACCTGAGCCCGCTCGCCGCCGCCCTGGAGTGCCCGCTGTTCCTGGTGCGGTAGGTCGAAGCCGGATTAGGGCTCCACGCACGTGCCTCTGGCGAGCTTTACGCAGCGACGCGCAATCCGTTCGAGTCAAGAAGGGGGAGACCTGGGCGAGCGAGGGCCTCGGCGCTGGTGTTCGTGCACGGCTACAATGCCTCCTTCGACAACGCGATCCGCCGCGCCGGCCAGCCCGCCGCGAGACCGGCGAGCTCGACCGGAAGCGCTGCCATGCACTCCATCGAGCGATCGGCCCCGAGGGTGGAGGCTGCCGACCCGGCATAGCCGTAGCCGACGACGATCACAGGAATGCCCGCGGCACGGGCAGTGGCGACGTCGACTCTGTGATCCCCGACATAGACAACGTCGGCCGAGCGGAGCCCAAGTTTCTCGACACAAGCTTGGAGCGGCCGGGGATCAGGCTTTAGGCCATAGCCGGAGTCGCCGCCGACAAGCGCGGATACGTGGATGGCAAGGCCGGTTTTCTCCAGGGTCGAGCGGGCTGGCGCCTCGGCCTTATTGGTGCAAACGCCGATCGAGATCTGCCGCCTCGCAAGCTCGGTCAAGACCTCGGCCGTGTGCGGGAAGGGTTTGGTGCTCCGCAACGGGTGCTCCGAATAGATCCCAAGGAAGCGGCGGTACAGGCGATCGACAGTTGCCTGCGAAGTCTGCCGATCTCGGGCCCGCAGGGCCTTTTCGAGGAGCGCCCGGATGCCGCCGCCCATCAATCTCTTGACCTCTTCGTCCGCGAAGCGGCACACGCGCTCTTCGGCGAGCACGGCGTTGAGCACGGCGGCGACATCGCCTGCGCTGTCGACCAGGGTTCCGTCCAGGTCGAAGATGAGGCCTTTGGGCCACGCAGCCTTCATGTCTGCCCCCAATCTCATCGCACGAAGTTGGCAGCGAGGATCGAGGGCGCGATGAGGACTTGAACGGTCACGGGCCGCGGCCCCTCCGGTTGTCAGCGGCCGGAGCTGCGGTCCCGTTCACGGCTTTCAGCACACGGCTGGCGAGAATATCCGGGGCATCGATGGTCATGAGCTCGTCCGCCGTGACCTCGTGCCCGGAAGCAAAATGGCGATTGGCCTGGCGCAGCCGGGCGCGGTCGAGGGCGTTGCGGATCGAGCGCGCGTTCGCGAACAGCGGCTGCCGCTTGCGCGCCGCGATGTAAGTCCTGAGCGCCTCTTGCCCGGCCGGGCTCAGGCGATAGCTCTGCTTGGCCATCATGATCTCGGCGATGTTGTAAAGCTCCTCGTCCGAGTAGTCCGGGAAGTCGATGTGGTGCGCGATGCGCGAGCGGAAACCGGGATTGCTCTTGAAGAACTTGTCCATCCGCTCGGCGTAGCCGGCGAGGGTCACCACCAGATCGTTGCGCTGGCTCTCCATCACTTGAAGGAGGATTTCGATCGCTTCCTGGCCGTAGTCGCGCTCGTTCTCCTGGCGATAGAGGTAGTAGGCCTCGTCGATGAAGAGGACGCCGCCCATCGCTTTTTTCAGGATTTCCTTCGTCTTTGGGGCAGTGTGGCCGATGTACTGGCCGACCAAATCGTCCCTCGTCACAGAGACGAGATGCCCCTTTCTGATGTAGCCGAGCTTGTGCAGGATCTCGGCCATCCTGAGCGCCACCGTGGTCTTGCCAGTGCCCGGGTTGCCAGTGAAGCTCATGTGCAGCGTCGGCGTCTCGGAGGTGAGGCCGAGGCGCTTGCGCACGCGGTCGACCAGCAGCAGCGCGGCGATCTCGCGGATGCGGCCCTTCACGGGCGCCAGGCCCACCAGCTCGCGGTCGAGCTCGGCCAGCACCTCGCCGGCACCGGCTTCGGCAAACTCGCGCCCGAGATCCACGCGCGCCGTGGCGACAGCGTCAGGAGCCAGCTCCGTGCGCTCCATGGCGTCATCTGTATTCATCATACTCGCTCGTCGACTCACGGGGAAGTGAAACGCGAAATCTCCTTCGGCACTCCCTGTCTGCAGACAGAGATCACACTCAGTCGTGGTAGCGGCTTCCCTCCGGTTTGTCGGTCGCGTAGGCGTGCGTGGTGTAGGCGATGGCGCGCCCTCCGCGCTCCTGCCGCTCGAGCATGAAGCCCGGCTCGTCCTTCGGGCGGTTGACGAGGAAGGAAAGCTTCACCGACTCGCAGCCATGCGAAGAATCGAAGGCCGATACGCGGATGTAGCAGCGGTCGCCGTAGACCTTCCGGCATGCGTTGAGCTCCGTCATCGCAGCGGCTGCATCCTTGATGTCGAACATCGGCAGGCCCCACATCTCCCAGTAGGTGTTGCGGGGATGCGGATCGTCGGTGAACTCGATGTTCACCGCCCAACCCTTGTCGATGGCGTACTGAGCCTGCTTCGCGATCTGCTCGTCGGTCAGGTCCGGCAGAAACGAGAACGTGCCTTGGGTCAGTCGCATGGGGTGCGTCTCCTTACTCGGCGGCCAAAGGCGTCGGCACGAAATCCGGCGTGTCGGTAGAGGCGTAATTGAAGGTCACGTCCTTCCACGTCTCCAGCGCCTGCTGCAGCGGCGTGCACCACTTGGCGGCTTCGGCGAGGATCTGGGGCCCCTCGCTGACGATGTTGCGCCCCTCGTTGCGGGCGAGGATCATCGCCTCGAGCGCTACACGGTTCGCCGTCGCGCCGGCGGCAATGCCCATCGGGTGGCCGATCGTGCCACCGCCGAACTGCAGCACCACATCCTCGCCGAGCAGGTCGAGCAGCTGATGCATCTGGCCGGCGTGGATGCCGCCCGACGCCACCGGCATCATCTTCTTGAGACTCGTCCAGTCCTGGTCGAAAAAGATGCCGTTCTCGAGCCGCTTCGGCACGAAGTCCTCGCGGCAGACGTCGTAGAAGCCCTTGATCGTGGCCGGATCGCCCTCCAGCTTGCCCACCACGGTGCCGGCGTGGACGTGGTCGACGCCGGCGAGCCGCGCCCACTTGGCGATCACGCGGAACGACACGCCGTGCGCCTTCTGCCGCGTATAGGTCGAATGGCCGGCGCGGTGCAGGTGCAGGATCATGTCGTTCCGGCGGCACCACTTGGCCATCGACTGCATGGCGGTCCATCCGACCACCAGGTCGATCATGACGATGACCGAGCCCAGCTCCTTGGCGAACGCGGCGCGCTCGTACATGTCCTCCATGGTGGCCGCGCTGACGTTGAGATAGGTGCCTTTGACCTCGCCGGTGGCTGCCTGCGCCTTGTTCACCGCCTCCATGCAGTACAGAAAGCGATCGCGCCAATGCATGAAGGGCTGCGAGTTGATGTTCTCGTCGTCCTTGGTGAAGTCGAGACCGCCCTTCAGGGCTTCGTAGACCACGCGGCCGTAGTTGCGCCCGGACAGGCCAAGCTTCGGCTTCACGGTCGCGCCCAGGAGCGGCCGGCCGAACTTGTCGAGCCGCTCCCGCTCCACGACGATGCCCGTGGCCGGCCCGTCGAAGGTCTTCACGTAGGCGACAGGCAGGCGCATGTCCTCCAGACGCAGCGCCTTGAGCGGCTTGAAACCGAAGACGTTGCCGATGATGGAGGCGGTGAGGTTCACCACCGAGCCCGGCTCGAACAGGTCGAGATCGTAGGCGATATGGGCAAAGTAAGACCCCGGACTGCCCGGCACCGGGTCTACCCGGTAGCACTTCGCGCGGTACTTCTCGCACGCGGTGAGCCGGTCGGTCCAGACCACCGTCCACGTCGCCGTCGAGCTCTCGCCGCCGACGGCGGCCGCAGCCTCGACCGGGTCCACGCCGTCCTGCGGGGTCACCCGGAACAGGGCGATGATGTCGGTGTCCTTGGGCTCGTAGTCGGGCTGCCAATACCCCATCCGCCTGTATTCCATCACGCCCGGCCTGTAACGCTCCCGGCCGGTCACGGGCTTCGCCTTGTCATCCATCGCCGTGCTCCTTTCCGCCGCGATTTGTTGGATCTTCATGCCTCCGGTCCCCTCGGGCTCAGACGGCTCGCCGCCGCCGATCGACGAGCTTGAGGATGAGAGGCGTCAGGATGAGCTGCATGGCGAGATCGAGCTTGCCGCCGGGAATGACGATGGAGTTCGCCCGCGACATGAAGCTGTTGTGGATCATCGAGACGAGATAAGGGAAATCGATCCCACGCGGGTTGCGGAAGCGGATAACGACCATCGACTCGTCCGGCGTCGGGATGAAGCGGGCGATGAACGGGTTCGACGTATCGACCGTCGGCACACGCTGGAAATTGATGTCGGTCTGCGTGAACTGGGGACAGATGTAGCGCACGTAGTCCGGCATCCGGCGCAGGATCGTGTCCATCACGGCGTCGGTCGAATACCCGCGAGCGGCCTTGTCGCGATGGATCTTCTGGATCCACTCGAGATTGATGACCGGGACGACGCCGATCTTCAGGTCGGCGTGGCGGGCGATGTTGACGCCGTCGGTCACGACCGCCCCGTGCAGCCCTTCGTAGAAGAGCAGGTCGGTGCCGGTCGGGAACTCCTCCCAGGACGAAAACGCGCCCGGCGCAGCGCCGTCGATTTCGGCTTCCTCAGCGTTGTGAACATAGTGGCGCGTGTGGCCGGTGCCGGACTCTGCATACTCGCGGAACACCTGCTCTAGTTCATCGAGCAAGTTCGCCTCGGGGCCGAAATGGCTGAAGTTGTT
>DATMZP010000168.1:0-2963 GCA_035573595.1 Hyphomicrobiaceae bacterium | reverse complement strand
AGGCCGGATACTGGACGCTGGTCCGGCTCTACGAGCTGTTCCCGGCGCTGGCTGAACGGCGCGAGGCGCCGTCGCAGACCTTGTCGGGCGGGCAGCAGCAGATGGCGGCGATTGCCCGTGCGCTGATGGCAAACCCGCGGGTGCTGCTGTGCGATGAGATCAGCCTAGGGCTGGCGCCCATCGTCATCCGCGGCATCTATGCGGCGCTGCCCGACATCAAGGCCAACGGGGCGAGCGTCATCCTGGTGGAGCAGGACATCGTGCAGGCGCTGAAGGTGGCCGACCGGGTCTACTGCTTCCAGGAGGGCCGGCTGGCGCTGACGGGCAAGCCCGCGGAGCTCACGCCCGAGACCATCCACGCGGCGTACTTCGGCACATGATCGGCACCCTCAACACCGTGCTGCAGGGCGTGATGCTGGGCGGGCTCTACGCCCTGTTCGCCGCCGGCCTGTCGTTGATCTTCGGCATCATGCGGCTGGTCAACCTCGCCCACGGCGACCTCATCGTGCTTGCCGCCTTCGTGGTGCTGGGCCTCATGCACGCGCTCGGCCTCGACCCCTTCCTGGCGACGCTCGTCGCCATGCCGGTGCTGGCCGCGTTCGGCTACGCGCTGCAATTCGCACTGCTCAACCGCACGCTCGGGCGCGACATTCTCCCGCCACTGCTCGTCACTTTCGGGCTGTCGATCATCATCCAGAACGGCCTCTTGGAGACGTTCTCTGCCGACAGCCAGCGGCTGAAGGCCGGCGCCATCGAGGTCGCCTCCGTGGAGCTGGTGCCGGGCCTGGCGGTGGGGGTGATCCAACTGGTGACGCTCGCCTCCGCCGTCGGCGTGATCCTCGGGCTCAATCTGCTGTTCTATCGCACCGAGCTCGGCCGGGCGTTCCGCGCCACCTCCGACGATCCCGAGATCGCCCAGCTGATGGGGATCGACAACCGCCACATCTTCGCGTTGGCGATGGCCGTGGCGATGGCGGTGATCGCTGTCTCGGCGCTGTATCTCGGCATGCGCGCCAACTTCGATCCCACCATCGGGCCGGCACGCCTGATCTACGCCTTCGAGGCCGTCATCATCGGCGGCCTCGGCAGCTTCTGGGGTACGCTGGCGGGCGGCGTCATCATCGGCGTCGCCCAGACCGTGGGGGCGGCGATCAACCCCGAGTGGCAGGTCCTGGCCGGCCATCTGGCCTTCCTCGCCGTGCTGGTGCTGCGCCCGCGCGGCCTGTTTCCGCGCGGGAGCGAGTGAGCGCCATGGACCTCCGGGACCTCGGCGCACCAGAGCTGGACTGGCGGCGAACCGCAGGGGGCGCTCTCGCCGATCGCGCCCGCAAGGTGCTGGGGAGCGTTGGGGTCAGACCCCTCGCGCCGGACGCCGTCTCATCTCGCAGGCATCGAGGCGAGGGGGCTGACCCCATTGGCCGCTATCGCATCGAGGTGGCGACGCCGCGCTCGCGCCTGTTCGCGGTCGCGGGCGCCTGCCTGCTGGCGGTGCTGCTGGCGTTGCCGGCGTTCGGGAGCCGCAACCTCATCAACGAGCTGATCTTCGTCTTCACCATGCTGGCGCTGGCCCAGTACTGGAACCTGCTGGCGGGCTATGCAGGGCTGGTCTCGGTGGGCCAGCAGGCGTTCGTGGGCCTCGGCGGCTACCTGCTGTTCGCGCTCACCATCCATCAGGGCCTCGACCCGCTGGTCGCCATCCTGACGGCGGGCGCCATAACCGCTGTGCTGGCCGTGCCGACGGCGCTCGTGGTGTTCCGCCTGCGCGGGGCCTATTTCGCCATCGGTACCTGGGTGGTGGCCGAGGTGTTCCGGCTGGTGCTGGCCCAGTTCAAGGGACTGGGCGGCGGCACCGGCACTTCCCTGCCGCCATCCGTCACCAACGAGGTCGCCGGCATCGCCTGGGTGAAGGCGCTGTTCGGGGTCTCCACCTCGGCGGCGCGCGACATCATCACCTATTGGGCCGCCCTGGCGCTCGCCGCCGGCACCGTGCTGCTGGTCTACCTCATCCTGCGCTCGCGCTACGGGCTGGCGTTGGCGGCCATCCGCGACTCGGAACGCGCGGCGGAGAGCGTCGGCGTCGACAACTTCAAGACCAAGTTGAAAGTCTACATCGCCGCCGCGGCCGGCACCGGGCTCGTCGGCGCGCTCATCTACCTGCAGAAGGCCCGCATCTCGCCGGATGCGGCGTTCTCGGTGGCGGACTGGACCGCCAACGTCATCTTCATCGTGGTGATCGGCGGCATCGGCACCATCGAGGGGCCGATCGTCGGCGTGCTGGTGTTCTACGTGCTCCAGACCAACCTCGCGCACTGGGGAACGTGGTACCTGATCCTCATCGGCGCGTTCGCGATCGCCATCATGCTGCTCGCGCCCAGGGGCATCTGGGGCTACCTGGCCGAGCGCCACGGCCTGGCTCTGTTCCCGGTACGGCGCCGCCTGATCGCCAACGCGCCCGACGGCAGGCGCGGAGCGCCGACACCATCGCAGCGCGCCGAGCCCGGATCCTGGGCCGGCGAGGAGATATCCGTCTCGGTCTGGGGCGGCTTCCGGCTGTAGGCGCGAGTTGGGTCAAGCGGCTCGCAGACCCAACGCATTCAACACGCCATTGCCAGGCCGGCCTCGGGTCTTCGCTGTCGCTCGACCCAACCAGCCTACGCCCGGCGGCCTACGGCCTGTACCTGTTCGGGAAGCGGACGCCCTCGAGCAGGCCGTGCGGGTAGTAGTCCCACGCGACATAGACGGCGATGAAGATGACGGTGGCGATGATCGCGCCGACGAAGGCGTTGCGTGTCAGGGAATGCCCGATCAGCGAGGAGATGAAGGTAAGCGCGGCGAGCAGCCCGATGGCCTGCCACGGCAGCGATGCGAAATCGATCGGGATCGGCATGAGAACGCTCCTGTCAGCTGGTCCCAAGAAAGCGCGACCTTATCAGATCGGTGAGATCCGATGCGACGACAATGAC
>DATMZP010000167.1:0-3277 GCA_035573595.1 Hyphomicrobiaceae bacterium | reverse complement strand
CGGGCATCGGCGACGGCTTCCGACACCAAGCGGAAGACGACCCCCGCCAAAGCGGCCAAGAGGAAGGCAGCCCCCGCTAAAGCAAAGGCAAAGCCGGGCGGGGCAAGACCGCGATCGGATGGTGGCCAGTCGGCAAGGTCGAGGCTGGTCGAGCTGAAGCGCCGGATACGGGAGATGGCGAGCCTCCACGCGGGACCGGAGCCCGGCGCGGCGAGGACCTCCGCCAAGGCGAAGGCGAAGCCCGCGGGATCGGCCGGAGTAGCGGCCGGCAGGCGGTCGGTCAACGCGACATCGGCCGAGTCGAGGCTCGGGGAACTGAAGCGGCGGCTGCAGGAGGTGCATGACATCGCCTCCGCCGGCGCCGTGCTCGGCTGGGATCAGGCGACCTACATGCCGAAGGGCGGGGCCTCCGCGCGGGCGCGCCAGGGCGCCAGCCTCAGCCGGCTGGCACACCAGCGGTTCACCGACGCAGCGGTGGGGAAGCTGCTCGACGGCCTGATGGTCCATGCGAAGAGCCTGCCCGAGGACTCCGACGACGCCTGCCTGATCCGGGTGGTGCGGCGCCAGTACGACAAGGCGGTCAAGGTGCCGGCCGAGTTCGTGTCGCGCCGCGAGGAGGTGGCATCGGCCTCCTACGACGCCTGGACGCGGGCGCGGCCGGCCAACGACTTCGCCGCCATGCGCCCGTTCCTGGAGCGGATGCTCGATTTCAGCCGCGAGTACGCCCGCTATCTCGGCCCGTACGATCACATCGCCGATCCGCTGATCGACGACCTGGACGACGGCATGACGGTGGCCAGCGTCCGCGCCCTGTTCGACGCCCTGCGGGCGGAGCTGGTCCCGATCGTGCGCGCCATCGCCGAGCAGCCGCTTGCGGACGACAGCTGCCTGCGCCGGCGCTTTCCCGAGGCGCAGCAGCTTAAGTTCAGCGTCGGCGTGATCCGGCGCTTCGGCTACGACTTCGACCGCGGGCGTCTCGACAAGACGCACCATCCGTTCTGCACCAGGCTCGCCTCAGGCGACGTGCGCATCACCACGCGGGTGAAGGAAAACGACCTGGGCGACGCCCTGTTCTCCACCCTGCACGAGGCCGGCCACGCGCTCTACGAGCAGGGCGTGGCCCCGGCCCTCGACGGCATGCCGCTGGGCGGCGGCACTTCGATGGGGGTGCACGAGAGCCAGTCGCGGCTGTGGGAGAACCTGGTGGGCCGCAGCCGCGGCTTCTGGGAGCACTTCTATCCCGAGCTGCGACAGGCCTTCCCCGAGCAGCTCAAGGGTGTGCCGCTGGAGACCTTCTACCGGGCCATCAACAAGGTGGAGCGCTCGCTGATCCGCACCGACGCCGACGAGGTGACGTACAACCTCCACGTCATGCTGCGCTTCGGCCTGGAGCTGGACCTCCTGGAGGGCCGCCTCAAGGTCAAGGATCTGCCCGAGGCATGGCGCGCCCGCTTCAAGTCCGACCTCGGCCTGGAGCCGCCCGACGACCGCGACGGCTGTCTGCAGGACGTGCACTGGTACGCCGGCGGCATTGGCGGCGCGTTCCAGAGCTATACCATCGGCAACATCCTGAGCGCCCAGCTCTACGCCGCCGCGGTGGAGGCCCATCCCGAGATATTCCAGGAGATGAGCCGGGGCGAGTTCGGCACGCTGCGCGCGTGGCTGGGCGAGAACCTCTATCGTCACGGCCGCAAGTTCAAGCCCGACGAGGTCGTCCGGCGCGCGACGGGCAAAGCGATGACCATCGAGCCGTACATCGCCTACCTGCGCGGCAAGTACGGCGAGCCTTACGAGCTGCCGCCGCGGCGGGCGTAGGTTGGATTGGGGCCGGAGGCCCCAACATGCGAACCCCGAGCGGAATTCCCCGGAAAAAAGGCGTAGCCGGTCGCAAAACGGGAGAAGCGGGCGGCTGCTGCCACGGTTCAGTCACCAGCGGCTGGTCCAGTCCGTCTCGTCCGGCGCACAGCGGGTTGCCGGAAGCTTCACCAAACCCACGACGCACGTCAGGGATTGCCCCCATGCTGCCAGCACTCCGGCTGCTCGCCTGCCTTCTTGTCATGCTCATCATCCCCGGCGCGGGCCACGCGCAGGACGGCACCTTCACCCACGAGGGCGCCCAGGCCGACGCCAAGCGGTACGAGTCGTATCTGAAGGCGAACTGGCAGCCCGGCACGAAGCAGGGACGGGAGCTGCGGGCCGAGGGCAGCCGGCTGCTGGCGGCCGGCAAGGACTACCGCGCGGCGTCGCGCGCTTTCGCCCAGGCCGTGGTCTTTGACGCCAACGATGCCGAGGCCTGGCTTGGCCTGGCTCGGGCGCTGCTGGCGATTACCTCGGACCAGAGCGGCGAGCGCTACGACCTGCCCGTCAACGCGTCGGGCGCCGCCTGGAACGCTTACCAGCGCGCCAAGGCCCCGGCGGTCAAGGCGGCGGCGCTCTATGCCCTGCAGGAGGGCTTCAAGCGGCGATCCTCCTGGCGCGCCGCCATCGATGCGTTGAGGGCCAGCGTTGCCCTGGCGCCCGATGCCAAGGCCCAGGCGGAGCTGGAGGCACTGGTGGCCGAGCACGGGTTCCGCGTCGCCGAGTACAAGGTGGACAGCGACGCGGCGCAGCCGCGCCTGTGCATCCAGTTCAGCGAGCCGCTGGCGTCTGGCCAGATCGACTGGGCGCAATATTTCCAGGTCAACGGCAAGGACCCGCAGGCGGTGGCGGCCGAGGCGCGCCAGATCTGCCTCGACGGGCTCGCGCACGGCGGGCGCTACGAGGTGCAGGTGCGCGCCGGGCTGCCATCGGCAATTCGCGGCGAGTCGCTCATCAAGACGGCGGAGATGGCCGTCTACGTGCGCGACCGGGCGCCGTCAGTGCGGGCCGTGGCGCGCAGCTACGTGCTGCCCAACCGCGGCCAGCAGGGCATCCCGCTTGTGACGGTCAACACCGACAAGGTGCAGCTGGCGGTCTACCGCATCGGCGACCGCAGCATCGCCCAGGTGCTGCAGAACGGCGATTTCCAGAGACAGCTCGGC
This sequence comes from Hyphomicrobiaceae bacterium, assembly GCA_035573595.1. Classification (GTDB taxonomy): domain Bacteria; phylum Pseudomonadota; class Alphaproteobacteria; order Rhizobiales; family Hyphomicrobiaceae; genus AWTP1-13. Next base: position 257 of record DATMZP010000167.1, on the reverse strand, counting down.
TCCTACGACGAGAGCACGCTCAAGGAGAAGACCGGCGCGCAGGTCTACTCGGGCGAGATGCACGTGGTCTCCCGCCTCAACGAGGACGTGACGACGGCGTTCCCGGTGGCCGAGGCGGTTCCGAAGCTGCAGCCCGGCGTGTACGTGCTCGCGGCCCACGTCTCGGATAGGACGGAGGGCGGCAACAACGGCGGCAGCGACAGCAGCAGTGCTGCCCGCAGGGCGACGCAGTGGTTCATCGTCTCCGATCTGGGCCT
>DATMZP010000166.1:0-2102 GCA_035573595.1 Hyphomicrobiaceae bacterium | reverse complement strand
ATCGGCGGCAATCTGCAAGCGCGATCAAGGCTGAAATGCGCTCCCGAAACCTGCCGTTCGTTCGGGCTGCGGCTGGCGTTCTGCCGTTCGCAAGTGTTCCGATGAAATCTGCAAGGACCAGGAAACTTTCCTCGGAGACTGCGGTTCTTGAGCACAGCCGAGGCCGCGTTCGGAAGCACGCTGTCCATGGTTCCCGTCACGGCGCGGCGCGCTTCAGCAGCTCGCGGGCGATGATCAGCTTCTGCACCTCGGTGGCGCCCTCGTAGATGCGCAGCGCACGGATCTCGCGGTAGAGGCTTTCGACCACCTCGCCCCTTCTCACGCCGCGCCCGCCGAACATCTGCACGGCCGCGTCGATGACGACCTGGGCGCTCTCCGTGGCCGCCATCTTGGCCATGGCGGCCTCCCGCGTGGTGGGGCGGCCCTGGACATCGCGGCGCCAGGCGGCGCGGTAGGTGAGGAGCGCGGCGGCGTCGATCATGGTGGCCATGTCGCCGAGCTTGGCCTGGGTCAGCTGCAGGTCGGCCAGCGTCGCGCCGAGCATCGGGCGGGTGCGGGTGTGCTGCAGCGCCTCGTCGAGCGCACGCCGGGCGAAGCCGAGCGCGGCGGCGGCCACCGAGGCGCGGAAGATGTCGAGGGTGCGCATGGCGATCTTGAAGCCCTCGCCGGGCGCTCCCAGCCGCCGTGCGGCCGGTATGCGCATTCCGGTGAAGCGGAGGGTCGCCAGCGGATGCGGGGCGATCACGTCGATGCGCTCGGCAATGGCGAAGCCAGGGTCGTCGGGGAAGACGACGAAGGCCGAGATGCCGCGCGTGCCGGGCATGTCGTCGGTGCGGGCGAACACCGTGTAGACGTCGGCGATGCCGCCGTTGGAGATCCACGTTTTCTCGCCGTCGAGCACGTAGTGGTCGCCGTCGGTGCGGGCGGCGCACCGCATGGCCGCCACGTCGGAGCCTGCCCCGGCCTCGGAGAGGGCGAAGGCGGAGATCATCTCGCCGGCGGCCACCCTCGGCAGGATGCGTGCTTTGAGCTCGTCCGAGCCGGCGAGCGAGATGGCCCCGGTGCCCAGCCCCTGCATGGCGAAGGCGAAGTCGGCGAGCCCGTCATGATAGGCGAGCGTCTCGCGGGCGAGGCAGATGCGCCGCGACTCGATCGGCTCGGCGAGCCCGCCGTAGGCCTTGGGGACGCAAGCGCGCAGGAGGCCGGCCGCGCCCATTCTCCGCACCAGCGTCCGGCAGGTGTTGTCGGTGTCGTGGTGGTCGAGCCCGTCGAGGGCGCCGGAGGCCGCGAACGCGTCGATCTCGGCGACAAACGCGCGGTGCTCAGGGGCCAGAAACGGCCAGTCGAGATGATCGCGGGTCGGCGTCAGGTGCACAGACATGGCGCGTCTCCTCCATGACGGGGGCAGACCCCTCGCCTCGGAACGGGGTCAGACCCCTCGCCTCGAACGTACGTAAGAATTACAGCCGTCGCGGCGAGGGGTCTGACCCCACTCTCTGACCGCTCTCCCTGATAGTTTATACTTGAAATATCTCTCGGGCCAAGGCAGTCTGGACCAGAGAAAAGCCCTGACGGATCGGAGGCGCCGTTGCGCGTTGCCTGTCTCGGCGGAGGCCCAGCCGGGCTCTATTTCGCCATCGCCATGAAGCTGCGCGACCCTGGCCACGAGATCGTCGTGGTTGAGCGCAACCGGCCCTATGACACCTTCGGCTGGGGCGTGGTGCTCTCCGACGAGACGCTGGCCAACCTGAAGGCGGCCGACCCCGTCAGCGCCGCCGAGATCGCCCGCGGCTTCGTCTACTGGGACGACATCGCCACCCACTACCGCGGCACTGTCGCGCGCTCCTCGGGGCACGGCTTCTGCGGCATCGGCCGCAAGCGGCTCCTGAATATCCTGCAGGACCGGGCGCGGGCGCTCGGTGTGGAACTGCAGTTCGAGACCGAGATCGAGGGGCTGGAGCCCTACAAGGGCTGCGACCTGATCGTGGCGTGCGACGGGGCCAACTCCAAGGTGCGCAGCACGCTGGCGCATGTGTTCCGGCCCGACATCGACGTGCGCCGCACCAAGTACATCTGGCTCGGCACGCACCAGAAGTTCGACG
>DATMZP010000165.1:0-6576 GCA_035573595.1 Hyphomicrobiaceae bacterium | reverse complement strand
CCTTCCTGCTCTACCAAATGGGCTGGGTCGGCACCGGCGAGCTGCTGGCGGCTCTGTACACGGCGGGCTTCCTGTTCGCGCTGCTGCTCGTCGCCTTCCTGGTCTTCAAGCATGCCTTAAAGGACCCCACTCTCGAGGGGGAGACCTTGTGGGGCAGCATCCGGCGCGCGATCGAGACCCACGCCGACATGACGTCGTATCTGACGCTCCTGCTGGCCACGCTCGGCATCATGATCGGCTTGTTCACGGTGACGGGGTTCATCAACCGCATGGGGGCGATGATCATCGACCTGGGGGCCGCCAACATCCTGGGCGTGATCTTCATGGCCTACGTGTTCGGCTGGCTTGCCGGCGCCGGCCTGCCGCCCACGGCTACCTACATCATCGGCGCCATCGTCATCGTGCGGCCGATGCAGGAGCTGGGCGTCAACCCGTGGATCGCCCACTTCTTTGTGTTCCTGCTCTCCGTGTGGGGCGAGCTCTCTCCACCCACCTCCCTCACGGCCGCGGTCTCGGCCCGCATCGCCGAGGCCTCGTTCATGCGCACCATGTACGAGGCGCTCAAGATCTGCGCGCCCATCACGCTGATGACGTTCGCCATCTTCACCCGCTCCGACATGGTGGTGATCGTCGGCTGGCCGCAGGTGTGGGCCACCCTCCTCGTCCTCGTCGGCACCGCCGGCGTGGCGTTCTCGCTGTTCGGCCGCTTCCTGGAGAGCCGCCCCCCCGACATCGGGCTACGCGTGCTGCTGGCGACGATTTCGTTCGCCGTGCTGTTCTTCCCCAACAGCGAGAGCGGCTCCAAGGCCCTGTTCACCCTGCGCGATCTCGACCTCCTCGGCCTCAAGGTCCCCGCCGACGCGGTGCCCGTCGCCGCTGCCATCCTCACCACCGCCGCCTTGATCTACGGTGTGATCCGGCACAACCGCCTCGCTCATCCACCGGCGGCGATCCAGGCGGAAGAGAGGGCCGTGGGCGAGGGAGATGCGGGCGGCCTGATCGCCGAGGCGAAGCGGGAGCTGGGGTGATTTGGCAACCCGCCCCGCGCTGGGCGATCCTTACAGCCCGGTGTAGATGAAGCCGGCCCAGCACGAACGGGCGCCGCCAACGTCGCGGCGGCGGCGCTGCCGAAGCCGCAGGTCGGGTTGCCGGCTGGATGTCGCCGTCTCGTGGTGGGTTACAACCCTTCGGGCCTAACCACCCACGTCGACGTTCAACCCGTCTGCGCGTAGATGCTGTTGAAGCGGCGGGAGATGATCTCGCGCTTGATGGTCTCCACCTCGCGCTGCGCCGTGGCCGCGCCGCACTCGATGGCCTCGTCGGCCCTGTGGAAGTCGAACAGGCCGATCGGCGGCAGGCGCGGTGCAATCATAATGTCCGGCGGGTCGCCGGCCAGACGTGAGCGGGCGATGCGGTCCTGCACGATGTTGAAGGCCTGCACCATCACCGTGGAGATGCCGGGGCCGTTCTCGACCTGGCCGAACAGCTGGCGCTGCAGCAGCTTCTTCACGGCGCGGCCGTTGCGGGCGAGGATGCCCTGGTCCTCGGGCGGCGGCAGGGCGGCCACGGGGAGCGCCTCCAGGTCGCGCACCACCGTGCCGTAGCCCGCGTCGGAGTTGACGTTCACGGCAATCACGTAGCGGGCACCGAGCGCCCGGCAGATCGAGACTGGAATAGGGTTCACCAGGGCGCCGTCGAACAGCCAGCGGCCCTCGAGGCGCACCGGTCTGAAGATGCCGGGCATGGCGTAGGAGGCGCGGATGGCGTCGGCCAGGTGGCCGCGGCTCAGCCACACCTCGTGGCCGCTGCCGATCTCTGCCGCCACCGCCACGAAGCGCTTGGGCAGCGATTCGATGGTCATGGTCTTGAGCCGCGCCTCCAGGGCGTCGCGCAGGCGCTGGCCCTGGATCAGCCCGGAGCCTGAGAAGTTGAAGTCGAGGAAGCCCAGCACCTTGCGGCGCGTGAGCTCGCGGGCGAACGCCTCCAGGGCGTCGAGCTCGCCGGCCACGAAGCAGCCGCCGACCAGCGCGCCCACCGAGGTGCCGGCGACGATGTCGGGATGAATGCCGGCCGCGTGAAGGGCGCGCAGCACACCGATGTGCGCCCATCCGCGTGCCGAGCCGGCGCCCAGCGCCAGACCGATCTTGTAATCGCCCATCGCGACACCCCGTCTCGCAGCGGCTTTTTCGCAGCGCAGACAGGGAGCTGGCCCCACCCGGCGCTGTCGGAGTCTTAGCCGGGAGGACTTAAGCCACAGCTACGCGCCCCGCAAGGTGCAGTGCGCCACGCTCAACAAGTGATGATCGCGGTGCTTTAGACGTGAGACACGTCGTGTCGCGCCCTGCGGAGAGCCCGGCGTCAGGCATCTGACGCCGGCAGCGTGGAGGCTGGCCCATGCGTCTCGGTCATTTTCATGCTCGGCGTCGGCGCCGCACCGAGCGGCAGGGAGCGGTAGAAGCACGACCGGGCACCGGTGTGACATGCAACTCCGTCGCCGCCCACGGCAACTTTGAGCCAAAGCACATCCTGGTCGCAGTCGGTCCTGACCTCGGCGACGTGGAGGAGATTGCCGCTCTCCTCGCCTTTCTTCCAGAGCTTGCGGCGGGAGCGGCTCCAGAAATGGGCGATGCGGGTTTCCAGGGTAAGCGCGACGGCCGCAGCATTCATCCAGGCGAACATCAAGACTTGGCCCGACGCCGCATCGGTGACGACGGCCGGCAGCAGTCCGTCGGCGTCGAAACAAGGCTCGAAGGCGAGGCCGCGCTCGATCTCCTCAGGAGTGCCGCGGTCGGCGAAGAACGGGGCCAGACCGCTCGCCTCGGCCATTGGGGATCTACTCCATCGTCTGTGCGCGGGGTCCGAGCGCGTCGCTCCCTTACCCACGCGGGCCGTGGTGCACCATCTGCAGGAAGCGGTCGCGGTAGCTGGCATCGGTCTCAAGTGCGCCGGTGAAACGGGTGGTGATGGTCTTGACCCCGGGTTGGCGCACACCGCGCATGGACATGCACTGGTGCTCGGCCTCGATCAGCACGGCCACGCCGCGCGGCCTCAGCGCGCTCTCGATGGCGTCGGCGATCTGTGCCGTAAGCGTCTCCTGCGTCTGCAGGCGCTTGGCGAAAATCTCCACCACGCGGGCGATCTTGGAGATGCCGAGGATACGCCCCTTGGGAAGGTAAGCCACGTGTGCCACGCCCAGGAACGGGGCGAGGTGGTGCTCGCAATGGCTCTCGACGCGGATGTCGCGCAGCATCACGAGGTCGTCGTAGCCGCCGGTCTCCTCGAAGGTACGCGACAGCACGTCGACGGGGTCCTGCCGGTAGCCGGAGAAGTATTCCTCGAACGCATCGGCGACGCGCGCCGGCGTGTCGAGCAGGCCTTCGCGGTTGGGATCGTCGCCGGTCCAGGCGATCAGCGTCCGCACCGCGGCCTCCACCTCGGCGCGCGAGGGGCGCGGTGTCTCCGGCTTGAGCCCCATTGCTACCCTCAACCGGCCACGGCTAGTTGCGATGTCATCCATGCCTTCTATACCGCCTCAAGATCGGCACTCCACCAACGCGCTACCGGACCGGCGGCACCGACACGGCACAGCCCTGTTGAATTCCGGCCCAGCGCGCGCGATATCATAGGTCACCGCAAGCTAAAGGCGGGGCGCCCAGTGACACGAGCCATATAGTACGGCGAGCTGGCGCGGACAAGCAAAGCAAGGCGCACTGGCACCCTTGCGGAGCCGGGTAGGCTTGGACTGAACGCATGGCACTGAACCTGCACTGAACCCATGGCATTGAACGCACGGCACTGAACGCATGGCGCAGCTGAGCGAGATCTACAACCAGCGCATCCTGGAGCTGTCGGCCAACATCCCGGGCACCGAGCGGCTCGGGGACGCGGATGCCACGGCCACCGCCCATTCCAAGCTGTGCGGCTCGACGGTGAGCATAGACATCAAGGTGGCAGAGGGGCGGGTGAGCGCCTTCGGGCAGACCGTGAAGGCCTGCCTCTTGGGACAGGCTGCCGCATCCATCATGGCCCGGAACATCGTGGGCAGCGACGCGAGCGAGCTGCGCGAGGTGGGCGCCGCGATGCGCCGGATGCTCAAGGCCAACGGGCCGCCGCCCGGCGGTCGGTGGGCCGATCTCGCCGTCCTGGAGCCGGTGCGCGACTACAAGGCGCGGCACGCCTCCACCCTCCTGGTGTTCGACGCGGTGGAGACGGCGCTGGCCGAGGTGGAGAGCAAGCGGGGAGACCGGGAGGCGGCCCAGAGGGAGCCGCAGGCCGCTGCTGGGGCGGAGCTGTGCGACGGGCGCTGACGCGCGCCGCCAAGACGGCGGCCAAGGCGCCGGTCCTCGCCTACCGGTGGACGATCAAGCCTTGGCTCGGCTGGGAGTGCCGGTATCTGCCCACCTGCTCGGAATACGCCCTGGAGGCCATCGAGATGAACGGCGCCTGGCGCGGAGGCTGGCTCACGCTCTCCCGCCTCTGCCGCTGTCACCCCTGGGGCAGCCACGGCTTCGACCCGCCCCCCGACATCCGGCAGGAGCGGCATCCACTGGCACCGTGGCGCTATGGGCGCTGGCGACGCTGAAGGGGTCAGACCCCTCGCCTCAGGCGTCGCAGCTTCAGCTCAAACATCTGCGCGGGGGGCTGACCCCTTCATCTCAGCCGTCCCAGTCGGTCGGCGGCCTCCGGCGCGCCGAGGTCGCGGGCCAGCTCGTACCACCTGCGGGCCTCGTTGCGGTCGGCGTTGATGCCGGCTAGCGCCTCGAGACGCCCCAGCTCGACGGGATCGTAGGTCGCGCCCATCCTCAGCGCGGCGGCGGCGAGGCCGGCCTCGGCGGCGCGCTGGAAGAACATGCGGGCGGCGCCGATGTTGCCCTGGTCCAGGTGCTTGGCGCCCTGGGCCAGCATGCGCTCGGCGCGCACCTTGTCTTCATCCGTCAGCTCCGTGGCGGGCGCTGGCCGCCTGGCGGGCGGCGGAGCGACCATCGGCGCGGCTTGCCGCTGTGGCGGCGGAGGCTGTGCCCTCTCCGGCGGCGGGGTGGCGGCGATCACCAGCGAGGTCCTGCTTTCCGCGAGCGTGGTGCCGTCCACGCCCACCAGGCTGATGGAGATCTCGTTGCGCCCCGATACCCCGGCCGGCACGATGGCCTTGAGCGACGGCAGCCCGAACAGCGGAATGGCCCAGGAGCCAGGGGCGATGGCGTGCCCCTCGCTGAGCGAGACGCTGGCCGGGAAGCCGCGCAACCGCACGAAGCTGTTGCTGGGCAGCGCATCCGGCGGCCCCACCTGGATGACGAACGCGGCCTGCGAGGCGGGCTCCGCGATAATGGTGGGGGCCACGAAGATGCGCGGCAGGTCGCGGCGCTGCGCGGCCGACCACTGGGCACCGCCGATGGCAAATCCGCCGAGGGCCGCGGCGATGCCCAGCGCTGCCGCCACCGTCGGCCAGCGCGACCGCTTGCGTGACGGCAGGGGAAACGGCAGGGTCGCCGGCAGGTACGGCCGCGACGGCTCAGGGGCCGGCGCCGGCCGCGTCAGATGCACGAAGGTGAAAAGGCCGGCGAGCCGACTTGCGGGCCGATGGTTCGGCATCAGCTGGGCTCCTCCCCGAGCGCCCCTTTTGCCCTGCCCTAGCGTTGCTTGTTGTTGCCTTGCTTCTTGCTCCACTCCAGGAACTGCTGGAACAGCTTCTCCTGGTCGGCCGGGTCGCCGGGGCCGCCCATGCGGATCGCCCGGCTCTGGCGGGCCTGCGAGGTCTCGATCGGCGCCGGCTGCTTGGCGCCTGACATCAGCTTCAGCTTCTCCTCGGCCACGCTGTACCTGATCCAGCCCGGCACGTTGGCGGCGAGGTTCACGCTCTTCCACTTGGGATGATACGGGGGCGCGTGCAGCTTTTCGAACAAGTCGAAGTAGCGCTCGATGAAGCGCTGGACGCGCCGGTAGCGGTCGCTCTCACGGCCCCAGTTGTAGACGGCGAGCACCGTCTGGATGCCGAGCGTCTCTACCTTCTCGCCCGGCTTGATGAAGCCGGGATAGTCCTGCGACGTGAGCGTGGCCGGAATGTAATACTCGTCGAAGCGGTCGATCGGGATCGGCAGGAACTTGAAGTCGGCGTCATTCTTGAACTTGGTGAGCAGGTCGAGGGGCTTGGAGCCGTTGTTGACGATGGCGTCGATCTCGCCCGTCTTCATCTTCTCAAGCGCGATGGCGTTGTTGACATAGACGAACTCCGGCGTCACCCCCAGCCGCTTGAACACGATCGGCCCGGTGGTCGACTGCCCGGCCCCCTTGGCACCCAGGCTCACCTTCTTGCCCTGCAGGTCCTTGAAGGAGTTGATCTCCGGGCGCACCACCACATGCGTCTCAGAGATAGCCATCTCCGAGATGAAGTTGATGCGCTTCTCAATGTTGGGGATGCGCTCGACGTTCTTGAAGTAGTCGAGCACGTCGGCGTTGGTGATGGCGACGTCAATACCCTTGAGGTAGAGCAGGTCCTTGATGTTGTCGGTGGCGCCCTGGGTGATCACAGGCAGCACCCGCATCTCGGCCGGATCGTTGACATTCCGGGCGATCTCCGCG
>DATMZP010000164.1:0-3714 GCA_035573595.1 Hyphomicrobiaceae bacterium | reverse complement strand
CGGGACGATCGGCATCCTGGGCGTTCCGGTAGGCGCCGCGATCGCCATCTTGCGGTTCCGCCTGTTCGACATCGACGTGGTGATCTCCAAGACGATCGTGTACGGATCCCTCGCCGCCTTCATCGCGATCGTCTACGTGGGACTTGTCGCAGGCGTCGGCCAGCTCGCCGGTGCTGTCGGCACGCCGGTGCTGTCGGCGATCGCGGCCGCGATCGTGGCTCTCGCCTTCCAGCCGGTCCGCCGCCGAATGCAGCGGTTCGCGAACCGGCTGGTCTACGGGCAGCGGGCCACACCGTATGAGGTGCTCTCCGATTTCTCCGGCCAAGTGGCGCACGCGTATTCGGTGGAGGACATCTTGCCCAAGATGGCGCAGATAGTGGCAGCCGGGACCGGCGTCGCGAGAACTGAGGTGTGGCTGCGGGTCGGGGCCGAGCTTCGCAGCGTGGCCCGCTGGCCCCAGGACGGCGCCGCCTCCCCCAGCCCGGTGCCCATGCCGTCCGGTGAGATCCCCGAGTTTGGGGAAGGTGAGGCAGTGTTCCCGGTGGTGCATCAGGGGGACATGCTGGGAGCTATCGCCGTCCAGGCTCCCGCGGGCGACCCGATCACCGCCGACAAGGAGAAACTCATCGCGAACCTCGCCGCGCAGGCGGGCCTGGTGCTGCGCAACGTGCGGCTGCTGGAAGATATCCGCGCCTCGCGCCAGCGCATCGTGACCGCCCAGGACGCGGCGGCGCGGCGGCTGGAGCGCAACATCCACGACGGAGCCCAGCAGCAGCTGGTGGCACTGGCGATAAAGACTGGCCTGGCCGATTCCCTGGTGGGGCACGACGACGCCGAAGCTCACCAGATGCTCTCGCAGATTCAGGCTGAGATTAAGGAAGCGCTCAGCGACCTGAGGGATCTGGCGCGGGGCATCTACCCGCCCCTGCTCGCCGACCTGGGCCTGGTGGCGGCGCTCCAGGCCCAGGCACGAAAATCGGCCCTGCCGGCCGTCGTTGAAGGCGACGGCCTCGGCCGCTACCCCCAAGAGGCCGAGACGGCCGTCTATTTCTGCGCCCTAGAGGCGTTGCAGAACGTCGCCAAGTACGCCCGGGCCTCGCGGGCGATCGTCCGCCTGTCCGCCCCCAATGGTGCCCTCGCCTTCTGCGTCGAGGACGACGGAGTTGGGTTCGATCCGAACGCCAAAGGCCACGGGAGCGGAATACAAGGAATGAGCGACCGGCTGGCCGCTCTTGGCGGCGAGCTCCGGGTGACCTCTACACCCGGCGCAGGAACGATCGTCAACGGGAGCGTACCCGTTCATGGGCTCAGCCCTCCCGTGTGACGCTGAGCCGTATCGCCCTCACCTCCTGAGGAACCCGCCATTGCGCTGCCTGGTTCCTCCCCGTCCTCCTCGCAGGCGCCGGGTCCTGGCGAGTGGGCGCCGAGTCTAGGCTGGCGAAGCCATCGCAAAGCGACGCCCGTCGGGCGGCCTATACGCGGTGCCAGCGAGCTGGACAATCGTGCGGTGAGGAAGACGGCTTCGTGCAGCACCGGTTAGGCATGCCGGGTGAGCGTGATTGATCTGCGCAAGCTGACGGCGGCGGCGCGCCCGTGCCGGGCGGGCGTCCCCAACGCAGAGCCCGGTGGCGGGCGCGCCAGCGGCGCCGCGTAGCGGTGCCGCTCTTGATATTTACTAAAGGCCTATTCGGCAACTCAGCGCGAAAGTTCAGCGCAAAGTCAGAATCGAACGGTCGGCGTGTCAGGTGCGGTAGACATCACGCCGGTGACCGATGTCCACCACCGTGATCACGCGCGCCTCGTCATCAATCCGGTAAATGACCCGGTAGGTACCGCGCCGGGCGCTGAACCGGTCATCTAGGGGCGGAAGCAGCCGCTTGCCGACACGGTGCGGCTCTTCCAGCAACGGGCCGGTGATGAACTTATAGGCAGCTGCGGCGACGGCCTCGGTCAATGTTTCGGCAAGTGCCCGGCGGACGGTGGGAGTGGTTCTCAGCGTGTAGGGCCCTTGCGGATCGTGGATCACTCGCCCGACGAGCGCTGGCGCATGGTTTCGGCAAGTTCCGCCGCGAGCCGACAGCAACCCTCCTATAGGGAGGCGCTCCTTCCTGCACCCATCACGAGGCCGACGCGAGGTGCGGGGAAGCGGAATGGCACAGGCACGCGGCTACGATCGGTGATCTTGAGGAGGGTATTTGCCTGGTGGAGCTAGGGGGACTCGAACCCCCGACCCCCTGCTTGCAAAGCAGGTGCTCTTCCAGCTGAGCTATAGCCCCGAGTTGCGGCGCTCTTAGGGTACCTGCGGCCGGGGAGCGCTGATGGACGCGGCGGATGGCGCCCTGCTGGGTGACGACACGGCAGGCGCACCGGGTACAGACTCCGCGCGAGCACCACCCGCAGGCGCCGCGTCCCCCCTAGCCGCCCCGGCCGCCCCGGGCGTCCTGCTCTCCAGCAGCAAGCCCGGCAGCTGGCCTATCCCGTCGAGCAGGTGCGTGGCACCGGCGTCGCGCAGCCGGTCGCTGGTGTGCCCGGCGGCGAGCACCCCGGCGACAATTCCGGCCCCGGACCGCTGGCCACACTGGATCTCACTGGCGGTGCTGCCCGCGAATGCTGCCTCGCGGACATCCTCAACGCCCAGCCGGAGCATCGCGGTAAGCATCAGGTCGGGCCAGGGGCAGCCGCGCGGCGCGTCCTCTGGGCAGAGCGTCAGGTCGATCAGCCGCCACCAGCGCAGGCTGTCCAGCACCAGGCCGAGCAGGCGGCGGGACAGGCTGGTGATCAGGCACACCCGCACACCGGACTCGGCCAGTTGCCCGATCGCTTCTTCCGCGCCCGGCAGCGGCGAGATCTCGATGCGGTCCACGGCAGCCCGGAACGAGCGTTCGAACGAGAGCGCCGCCGCCTCGGCCCGGCCGTCCTCGTCGGGGAACAAGCCCCGGAAGACGTCTACGGCGGACTGCCCTCGTGCCTGGTGCACCCCGACCATGTAGTGGGCGTAAGCGGCCGTGCCTGGCACGATGCCCTGCGTCGCGCATGCCTCCGCGAACGCCCGCTCGAGGATGCCGTGATCATCTGCAGTGGTGCCGAGCAAGCCGCAGCAGACCAGCGAAACTGGCAGCGTGCTGCTGCTCACCCGATCACCTCGTGTCTCTATGTAGATGTGGTCTCAGCGTCAGTCGTCGCTTGTGGTCGCTTCCGTCCACAAGTCGAGCTCTGCGCGATCGGCCTGAACCTTCCGCCAGACGGCGAAAATGCCAAGCCCGACCAAGGCGAGCAGTAGCAGCTTCTTCACGGTGTGCACCCTTCACATCGCCTGCGAGAGCCTGGACCAGGCTCTGTGAACTCCATGCAGCCTAGCAAGGGGCCTGTCACCTGGGCCGGGCAACGCGGGTCTCGTCCCAGACCGGGCCGTCGGCCTCGTAGACGTTCCCGTCCCCGCCGAAGACCAGGAACCGGTCGAATGACTTGGCGAACCAGCGGTCGTGCGTGACCGCCAGCACGGTGCCCTGGAACGACTCCAGGCCCGCCTGCAGTGCCTCCGCGCTGGCCAGGTCGAGGTTGTCGGTTGGCTCGTCGAGCAGCAGCAGCGTCGAGCCAGCCAGTTCGAGCAGGAGGATCTGCAGCCGTGCCTGCTGTCCTCCCGACAGGGAGTCGAACGCCTGGCGCGCGCAATACTGCAGTTCGTACCGGGCGAGCGCGGCCATCGCCTCGTTG
>DATMZP010000163.1:0-7286 GCA_035573595.1 Hyphomicrobiaceae bacterium | reverse complement strand
ATGACAAGCCCGCGCGATCCGATCCCGCCGACAGCCGCCACATCGCCCGGCCGATCTATCCGCCATCGCCGCGGGCAGGCACCACCAGCGAGTAGCTGGTGCCGCGCCCGCCGGCGCCAGTTATTCTCCACACATTGTGCGGTGCATAGATGGCCGTTTCACCGCCGGCGGCCGCGGTGATCCAACCCGCGTTCCTTCCCGTATGAGACGCAAAGGCAACTGTCCGCTTTGAACCGGCTGTCTGGCCGATGTTGCCTGGATGCGGGGCACGTCTCTTGCTGTCGTTGGTGTCCTGGACCTATCCGCCGACCTCTGCACGCAGGCTCAGGGGCCTCCATGATGAGAGACCAGCGAAGGCGCACGGCCAGTCCGCCCCCTGCTCCGCATTGCCTCCATCCGCTCAGCCCGGCATACTTGGACATGCCTGACGACCCGATGGCCCATGCCAGCGCTCAGACCCGCTCCCCCGCGACAGCCGCAAGCTCCGGCGCGGCCGTCGAGCTGACCGGCGTCAGCAAGTGGTACGGCGCCTTCCAGGTGCTCCGGAACATCAACCTCACGGTCGCCCAGCGGGAGCGCATCGTCATCTGCGGCCCGTCCGGCTCCGGCAAGTCCACCCTGATCCGCTGCATCAACCGGCTGGAGACGCACCAGGCCGGGCGCATCGTCGTGGACGGCAACGAGCTGACGGACGACCTGCGCCAGATCGAGAAGGCGCGCGCCGAGGTCGGCATGGTGTTCCAGAGCTTCAACCTGTTCCCGCACCTCACCGTTCTCGACAACCTGTGCCTCGGCCCCGTCTGGGTGAAGAAGATGCCGCGCGCGGATGCCGAGAAGGTGGCGCTCAGATATCTGGAGCGGGTGCGCATCCCCGACCAGGCCCTCAAGTATCCGGGCCAGCTGTCCGGCGGTCAGCAGCAGCGGGTGGCCATTGCCCGCGCCTTGTGCATGAGCCCTCGCATCATGCTGTTCGACGAGCCGACCTCGGCGCTCGACCCCGAGATGATCAAGGAGGTGCTGGACGTGATGGTGGAGCTGGCCCGGTCCGGCATGACCATGCTGGTCGTGACGCACGAGATGGGCTTCGCCCGCTCGGTGGCCGACCGCGTGGTGTTCATGGACCAGGGGGAGATCGTGGAGGAGGGGCCGCCGGCGCAGTTCTTCACCAACCCGCGCTCGCCGCGCACCAAGCTGTTCCTGTCGCAGATCCTGGGGCATTGAGCCGGGCGTGGGGGTGAGGCCCTTGCCTCCAGCCTCGGTGATGGAAACGAAAGGATGTCGCGAGCGGTCTGACCCCAAACGCGTTGACAAAGCCGGCCGGGGCTGAAAACTCCGTGCCGGACGCAAAGTGAAACCTTCGGACGCAACCTGCAGAGTGGAGAGCAACCCCATGCATTTCGCCCGACGCGCAGCCCTGGCCGCGGTCGCCGCCGCCGGCCTGGTCGGCCTGACGAGCGCCGCCAGCGCGCAGACCAAGACCCTCGATACCGTCAAGCAGCGCGGCCAGCTCGTATGCGGCGTCAACGTTGGATTGGGCGGCTTCAGCGCCGCCGACGACAAAGGTGTATGGTCGGGACTTGACGTCGACTACTGCAAGTCGGTCGCCGCCGCCGTCCTGGGCGATGCCGGCAAGGTGCGCTATGTCCCCACCACAACCAAGGAGCGATTCACGGCCCTGCAGTCGGGCGAGATCGACCTCCTGGTGCGCAACACCACCTGGACCATCTCGCGCGACTCCTCGCTGGGGCTCAGCTTTGCCGGCGTCAACTACTACGACGGCCAGGGCTTCATGGTGAAGAAAGCCGCCAAGCTCAAGTCCGCCAAGGAGCTCGGCGGCGCCACCGTCTGCGTACAGACCGGCACCACCACCGAGCTCAACCTTGCCGACTTCTTCCGCACCAACAAGCTGCAGTACAAGCCGCTGGTGTTCGAGAAGCTGGACGAGGCCCTGCGCGCCTATCAGGCCGACCGCTGCGACAGCTTCACCACGGATGCCTCGGGCCTCTACGCCTCGCGCCTGCAGATGGCCAACCCCGACGACCACATGGTCCTGCCCGACATCATCTCCAAGGAGCCTCTCGGCCCGGTCGTGCGCCAGAGCGACCCGCAGTGGTTCACCATCGTCAAATGGGTGCACTACGCGCTGCTGAGCGCCGAGGAGCTGGGCGTGACCCAGGGCAACGTCGATCAGATGACGGGCTCCACCAACCCCGACATCAAGCGCCTGCTCGGCAAGGAAGGCGACTACGGCAAGGGCCTCGGCCTCGACAACGACTGGGCCTATCGCATCGTCAAACAGGTCGGCAACTATGGCGAGACGTTCGACCGCAACGTCGGCGCCGGCTCCCGCCTCAAGATCGAGCGTGGCCTGAACGATCAGTGGACCAAGGGAGGCCTGCAGTACGCCCCGCCCATCCGCTGATCGCAGCGGGGGGGCGCATGAGTAGCTGGCCACCATTCCACGGCGACCTGCAGATTGGGCCGGCTTGCTTCCAGCAGGCCCGATCGGTTTCCACTCCCCCTTGTGGGGAGCGGCTAGGGGTGGGGGAAATCCCAAAGGGGTCAGACCCCTCGCCTCTGCCGCATGGGTCTTCACAAGACGCCGGTGGCGAGGGGTCTGACCCCTGCTGCCGGGATTCCCCCCCACTCTGTCCCTCCCCAACAAGCGGGGAGGGGACCCTGCGATCAGCGCTCGCCCAAATTCGAGCCGCCCGCCTGCTGCGAACCGCGGGAGGCTGACGGTGGCGGTATCGACCGGTGGACCTCCGCGCACCAGGGTGGACCTCAAGGGGCTCATTTACCGCCCCGAGGTCCGCCAGATCGCCTGGCAGGTGGCGCTCCTGCTGGCGCTGGTGTTCGCCTTCGGCTGGGTGGTGCAGAACGTGGCGGCCAACCTGCGCCGCCAGAACATCGCGTCCGGGTTCGAGTTCCTCGACCGCATCTCAGGCTTCGATGTGGCGCAGTCGCTCATCGAATATTCCAACGTCTCCACCTACGGCCGCGCCTTCTGGGTGGGCCTCCTCAACACCCTGCTGGTGGCGGTGCTCGGCATCGTCTTCGCGACGCTGCTGGGCTTCGTGATCGGCATCGCGCGGCTCTCCTCCAACTGGCTGATCGCGAAGCTTGCGGCCGCCTATGTGGAGATCGTGCGCAACATTCCGCTGCTGCTGCAGCTGTTCTTCTGGTACTTCGCCGTCCTCAAGAACCTGCCCGCCCCACGGCAGAGCTACGTCCTGCCCGGCGGCGCCTATTTCAACGTGCGCGGCCTCTACCTGCCGGCACCCGTGCTCCAGCCTGGGTTCGAGCTCGTGCTCGGTGCGCTCGTTGCCGGCATCGTCGGAACAATCGGCCTCCGCTGGTGGACGCGGCGCCGCCAGCTGCTGACCGGGCGGCGCCTGCCGCTGCTGTGGCCATCCATTGGGCTCCTCGTCGGGCTGCCGCTCATGGTCCACCTCGCCGCCGGCGCACCGATGACGCTCGACTATCCAGAGCTCGCCGGCTTCAACTTCCGGGGCGGCATCGCCGTGCAGCCCGAGCTGATCGCGCTGCTGCTCGGGCTCGCCATCTATACGGCCAGCTTCATCGCCGAGATCGTGCGCGCCGGCATCCTGGGCGTGCCCAAGGGCCAGACGGAGGCGGCGCAGGCGCTGGGCCTGTCGCGCGGCCAGGCGCTGCGGCTGGTCATCGTCCCACAGGCGACCCGCATCGTCATACCGCCCCTCACCAACCAGTACCTGAACCTCACCAAGAACTCGTCGCTGGCGGTGGCCATCGGCTATCCGGACTTCGTGAGCGTGTTCGCCGGCACCGTGCTGAACCAGACCGGGCAGGCGGTGGAGGTGATCCTGATGACCATGGGCGTGTACCTCGGCATCAGCCTGGTCACCTCGCTGTTCATGAACTGGTTCAACCGCCGCATGGCCCTGGTGGAGCGCTAGCACCATGGATCGAGCCGGCCCGGCCGCCACCCCTGCCGCCCCGCCGGCCCGCGCCGTCGGCCCCCTCCTGTGGCTGCGGGAGAGGCTGTTCTCCTCCTGGAGCAACGCGGCGCTGACCCTGCTGGCGCTGTGGCTGGTCTACCAGCTGGTCTCCACCCTTTTCACCTGGGGCGTCCTGCACGCCACCTGGCAGGGGCGCGACGGCGGCGACTGCCGCGAGGGCGGCGCCTGCTGGCCGTTCGTCGGCGCCTGGTTCGGGCAGTTCCTCTACGGCCGCTATCCCGACGCCGAGCGCTGGCGCGTCAACCTCACCTACGCCCTGGCGGCGGCGGGCCTGGTGCCCCTCATGATCCCCCAGGTGCCGGGCAAGCTGTGGAGCTCCGCCTACACGCTGGTCGTGGTCCCGGTGCTGGCGGTCATCCTGCTGGCCGGCGGCATGCTCGGCTTGCGCCACGTCCCGACCGACCTGTGGGGTGGCCTGCTGGTGACGCTGGTGATCTCCTCTACCGGCATCGCCGCCGCCTTCCCGATCGGCATCTTCCTGGCGCTGGGGCGCCGCTCGCGCATGCCGATCGTCCGCTGGTTGTCGGTGGGCTTCATCGAGATCGTCCGCGGCGTGCCGCTGATCACCGTCCTGTTCATGGCCTCGGTGATGCTGCCCCTGTTCCTGCCCGAGGGGTGGACCATCGACAAGCTGGTGCGGGCGCTGATCATGGTGGCACTGTTCTCGGCCGCCTATCTGGCCGAGGTCATCCGCGGCGGCCTGCAGGCGATCCCGCGGGGCCAGTTCGAGGCAGCCGACGCGCTCGGCCTCTCCTACCCGCAGAAGGTCGGGCTCATCGTCCTGCCGCAGGCGCTCAAGCTGGTGATCCCCGGCATCGTCGGCAGCTTGATCGCCCTCTTCAAGGACACCAGCCTGGTCCTGATCATCGGCATCTACGACCTGCTCGGCATGGCCCAGGTGGCCTCGTCCGCGCCCGCCTGGCTTTCGCCCTCGACGCCCATGACCGCCTACGTGGTAGCCGGCGCGATCTTCTGGCTCTTCTGCTTCGGCATGTCCCGTTACTCCCAGATGCTGGAGCGCCGGCTGGCGGCCGGCGGCCAGCGGGCGGTGACCAAGGCGATGGATTAGAATCGCAGGGCGACCATGCCGCCGGGGACATCGCGCCACCCTTCGATGAAACCAGTCAAGACTGCCCGGCGGCCGACCCTTACCGACAGGATTGGGCTGTGGCTGTCCATTAGCAGACGCATTGATGGATTGTGGATTGGAACGACCCAGAGCGGCGACAAGGCCGAGGCTGCCCTTCGCCGTGTCGAGGCAGCCCTCAATCTCATCAAGATTTATGACCGCCTTCGGTACGACCGGCTGCACTGCGATATTGAACGCGTGTGGGTTGTTGTGCTGCTAGGCGCTCTCGGGAGCTACAACGAGAGACTTCGCGCCTGCCAACTGGACCCACGGCACGTCTTGGCGGAAGACTCTACTCCGGAGGTCATCGCTGCAACCATCGTGCACGAGGCGACGCATGCACGGCTGCAGCGGTGTGGCATTGGCTACGAGGAGGAGCGGCGTTCCCGCATCGAGGCGGTTTGTTTCCGACGAGAGGCAGCCTTTGCGATGAAGCTGCCGAACGGAGGGCCGGTACGCGAGATGGCGGAGCGCCAGCTGGGGCGATGCACCACCAATGACTTTTGGACCGACGCGGCGTTCTACGATCGATTCCCAGATAGCGCCGCGGACGCGCTGCGCTATCTTGGAGGCCCCGAGTGGTTGGTGCGCCTCCTCGTTCGGCGATGGCGTCGCCGACAGCGACGGCATTAGCGCTCGCCAAGCACGCTCCCACGCCTGGATGGCAATTTCGTGGGGCGCCATGCGGCGATACCCGCACCGCGCCGATAAGCGCAAGTTCTAGCCCGCTTCCACTGACTCGAAGAACCCGATCAGCGCATCCCGCGTCGCGTCGGGCTGCTCGGCCACCAGCATGTGACCGCAGTTGGGGATGGTGATGGTGCGGGCGCCGGGGATGAGGCGTGCCAGCTCGGCGCCGTCCCTCGGCGGGGTCATGATGTCGCCAGCGGCCGTGACCACCAGCGCCGGGCAATGCACGCGCGCCGCCGCCTCGCGGCCGGAGGTCCAGGCGGCGCAGGCAGCGAGGTCGGCGGCGAGCACGCCGGGGGCGTTGCGGGCGAACAGGGCGAGGCTGCCGCCCGTCATCCACAGGCCGGGCACCGGATGGCCGCCCATCTTGGCGGCGGCCCCGTGCGCCCACGCCGTCATCATCTGGTAGGCCCGCTCCGACGCCTCGCGGGCGGTCTCAAGGAGCGCGGCGTTCACCGGGATCGCCGGCGCCGTGCCGAGAAGGGCAAGGCGCGTCACGCGCTCCGGCAGTGCCGCCGCCGCTTCGAGCGCGATCGCCCCGCCCATGGAGTGGCCGACGACCGCCGCGCGCTCGACGCCCGCCGCATCCATCGCGCGGCCGAGCCACTGCGCCAGCTCCGCCACGCTCCCGAGCACCGGCCCCTCCGAGCGCCCATGCCCTGGCAGGTCCACCGCCAGCACCGAATGTCCATGCCATGCGAGCCAGCGCGCCGGCAGCTGCCAGACCGTGTGATCCATGCCGGCCCCGTGCACCAGCAGCACCGCCGGCCTGGCGGGATCGAACGCCCGCCCGCCCGTTGCCGCGTAGATCGTGCGGCCGTCGAGTTTCAGCTCCATCGCGTCAGCCTCTGAAGGTGAGATGGTGAGTGGTGAGATGGTGAGTGCCTGTTGGAGCATGTGGCGCGCGTGGTGGTACCATTGGAATGGCAGCCTCACTCAGGCCATCGCATGGCCCGACGACACAATATTCTAGGCTCCTGGGTCACCCCGATGGGGGGCCTCCGCCTCCGCGACAGGCGCCACCTGAAATGCACGACTCACCACCCCATCTACCTGTCGAAGGATCGAGACCAAAAGAACCATTCCGCCAACCAGCGCCAAGGCTCCGGGGATTTCCAAAAATCCGAATGTGCCCGAGTAATCAAAGACAACGCTGAAAAGCAAGGCGCTCCCGCCGGATCCCACCAGGATCATCATCAGTAACGCCTTGAGAGCAGCCCTAATCATGACATTCGCCCAAGGCCCGGGTCATCGCCAACGAGGCCACGCTCGATGGTGGTTTCCGCCCCTACCATACGCGCCGCCCGAAACTCACCACCTCACCACTCACCATCTCACCCCTTTTGAGACGCCGCCAGCGCCTGGGACAGATCGTCGATCAGGTCCTGCGTGTCCTCCAGGCCGATGGAGAGGCGCGCCAGCTCCTCGCCCACGCCCGCCTTGGCCAGGTCCTCCGCGCTCATCTG
>DATMZP010000162.1:0-5079 GCA_035573595.1 Hyphomicrobiaceae bacterium | reverse complement strand
GTGGCGGGAGACCACCGCGTCGTTCTCCACCGCCTCGATCTGGGCGGCCGGGATGTTGACCACGATGTACTTGCGCGGTGCCTTGCCGAGCTCGGTCATGCGGGCGAGGCTGGCGCGCAGCTGCTTGAGCCGCGAGGCCGCCGGCACGTTCATGGCGGCAAGGGTGCTCTTGTCGAGGGTCCCCGTGGGGGCGAGCCCGTTGGCCTGCTGGTAGCGGCGGATGGCCTGGCCCAGCTCGTAGTCGAAATAGTCGGACGTGTCCTCGTCCTTCAGCTCGCCGGAGAGGCGCAGCCGCGCGCGCAGCATGACGACGGCGGCGTGGGTGTCGCCCTGCTGCAGCTTCACGTCGGGGATGCGGCGCCAGCCGCCCTTGGCGGCGATGGCCGCGTAGCGGGCGATGGCGGCCTTGGTGGGGCCGACGTTGTTGGGGCTCAGCGTGGGAAAGCCCTTGGCCGGGTTCATCTCCCAGTCGCGGATGAACTCCCGCTCGGTGGTCTCGCTGGTGCTGGCAGGCGCGTAGCTTGGCTGTAGGGCCCGCATCCAGGCATTGCTGGCGCCCTGGGCCGCGCCTGGCTCCGCCAGGGCCGCCAGCGCCGCAACTCCGGCCAGCCCGAGCCGAGCCGTCCTCCAGAACCTTGCCCTCAGCCGCATGTGCACCTCTGCCCGGCTTCCCGTCCCGACTGCCCGGAAAACAACTGCACGCTGCAGGAGAGAGCAACCCGTGAGAACCCCTCACCCGCCCTTCCCGCGCCGATCCTCGATCGGTGATGCACACCGGACACGCGGCGAGCCGCCGCTATTGCGCCGCATCGAGGGCGAACTGCAGCTCGGCCAGGCGCGCGTAGAGCCCGCCCCGGCGCACCAGCTCGGCGTGGCGGCCCTCCTCGACGATGCGGCCCTCGTCCAGAACCAGGATGCGGTCGGCGCGCTGCACGGTGGCGAGCCGGTGGGCGATGATGAGCGTGGTGCGCCCCTCGGTGATGCGTTCGAGCGCCTGCTGCACCGCCGCCTCGCTCTCTGCGTCGAGGGCGCTGGTGGCCTCGTCGAGCAACAGGACGGGCGCGTCGCGCAGCACCGCGCGCGCCAGAGCGAGGCGCTGGCGCTGGCCGCCCGACAGCGTGACGCCGCGCTCGCCGAGCCGCGTGCTGTAGCCCTGGGGCAGCGCCGAGACGAAGCCCTGGGCGTGGGCGGCCGCAGCGGCGCGTCGCACCTCCTCGTCGCCGGCATCCGGGCGCCCGTAACGGATGTTCTCCAGCACAGTGTCGTCGAACAGCGCCACATCCTGAGGCACCAGGGCGATGCGGGACCGCAGCTCGTGCGGGTCCACGTCGGCCACCGGGAGGCCATCGACCAGCACGGCGCCCGCCTGGGCGTCGTAGAAGCGCAGGATCAGGTTGAAGACGGTGCTCTTGCCGGCACCCGACGGCCCCACCAGCGCCACCGTCTCACCGCGGCCGACGCGGAAGCTGGCACCGTTGAGGGCCGAGACGCCGGGTCGCGTCGGATAGGCGAAGCGCACGTCGTGGAACTCCACCGTGCCCCGCGGCGGCTGCGGCATCGGCGTGGGTCGTGCCGGCGCCACCACCTGCGGGACGGCGGCGTTGAGCTCCATCAGCCGCTCGGCGGCGCCTGCGGCCGTGGCCAGCTCGCCCCACACCTCGGAGAGCTCCGCCAGCGCCCCGCCCGCCAGCACGGCATACAGGATGAACTGGCCGAGCTGGCCGCCGCTCATCTGGCCGGCGACCACCATCCGCGCCCCGAACCACAGCACGCCCACGATCCCCCCCACCACCAGGAAGATGGCGATGGCCGTCAACCCCGCGCGGGCCAGAAGGCGGGCGCGGGCCGCGGCGAAGGCCTCCTCCACCGCGGCGGCAAAACGGCCCGCCACGGCCCTCTCCTGGCCGAAGGCGACCATGGCCCGCACCGCGCCCAGATTGTCGGCGGCGTAGGCCGAGGCATCCGCCAGCCGGTCCTGCGCGGTGCGCGAAAGCCGCTGCACGGCCCGCCCGTAGGCCAGCAGGGGAAAGACGATGGCCGGGATCGCCGCCAGCGCCAGGGCCGACAGGGTGGGGCTCGTCACGAACATCATGATGAACGCGCCCACCAGCATGATCAGGTTGCGCAGCGCCTGGCTGAGCGCCGAGCCCGCCGCCGACTTGATCTGGGTTGTATCGGCGCTGAGGCGGCTCATGACCTCGCCGGAGTGGGTGGTCTCGTAGAAGGCGGGACCCAGCGTGGCGAGATGCCGGAAAACCTGGGCGCGCAGATCGGCCACCACGCGCTCGCCCAGCCAGTTGACGGCGTACATGCGGGCGGCGCTCGCCACCGCCAGACCGAGGCCGAGGGCGATCAGCGCGATGAAATAGCCGTCGATGGCGCTGCCGCCGGCAGTGGAGAAGCCGTGGTCGACCATGCCGCGCACGGCCACCGGCACAGCCAGCATCGCCGCCGCCGAGACGACCAGCGCGGCGCCGGCCGTCAGGAGCATGAAGGGGTAGCGCCCGATGTAGGGCCATAGCGACGCGATAGAGCGTAGCTGACGCGGGCTCGGCAGCTGGCGCCGGCCTTGCGCGGCTTCGGAGGCGGCTTCTGCGGTCTTGGGATCGGCGACTGGCAAGCGACCCCCTCGTGTGTGGTCTCTCAGCGGCGCTGACGGACAATGGCGGGGTAGGCCATCGCTGACAAGCCGGTCAAGTGCCGCGCCACCGGAACCAGACAGTCGCGACGGCGTTAGGCGGCCTTGTGCACGCCGTTACGTGTCGGAGACGGATGTGGATCGCCAGGACGTTAGCCTAGGGAGCGCAAGGGCGTGTGAACCTTTTCGCGGCTTCAGCCGACCCACGGGTGGGGGCGCAGCTTGGGAGTGAGCGAGGACGAATGCCCACACCGCACTGGAGCGAGAAGCGATTCGCCACGGCCGCGGTGCTGGCCGCATTGCCGTGCGGCTATGGCTTCGGCGCCGTGGCGGCCTTTCTGCTGGATGGGGGCTACGGCATCGCCCAGGCTTGGCCTGTGACGGTGCCCCTGTCGCTCATCGCCGCCGTAGCGGTGGCGCTTCTCCCCGTGCTGCGCGCGGAGACGCGCTTCCTGATCAGCGGGGTCGGCGCCATCGCCGCCATCGACCTCCACCTGATGGTGCACCTGCTGGCGGACTACTGAGGGCTTGTGCGCTCGGCCGGAGCCGCATCGGACTGCTCCATGTCCTCTGTTGCAGGCAACGTACGGGAGGCGTGCGCCACCTCCACGTGGCTGCGCTCCGCGGCTCCGATGCTGGTCCCGGAGGTCGGGCGTCCACCCGCCGAGGGAAGGCTTGCCACGTTCAACCACAAGACCGTCAGGATCACCGCCGCAGCGGTGAGCGCGAAGCTGGCCGACATGGTCATGGCCGAGCGGCGACGCCGCTGCCTCTCCGTGGCGCTCCGCTCCGCCAGGAAGGCATCGTACTTCTTGCGGGCCTCGGGATTGCTCAGGAACCTGTACGCCTGCTCGGCCTCCTGGAACGTCTCCTCGGCCTCCTTGTCGCCGGGCTTCAGGTCGGGATGGCAGGTCTTGGCGAGCGTGCGGAAGGCGGCCTTGATCTCGGCCTCGCTGGCCTTCGGCGCCACCTGCAGCACAGAGTAGAAATTCCGCATCGCCGCCGCTCCGGTCACAGTCCGCTCCGGTCGCACCCCGCGAACCGCGGCTCGTTTTCCAACATTCCGTACCGGCCCGAAAGCCCTGGGGTTGTGGAAAAGACCAACGCTCGGCGCGGGGGCGATCCGTCGTTGCAGAGCGGCAACTTTGCAACCCGATATGCGGCAAGGATAGACGGAGCTCCGCTAGCTGATATCTACTAACGCATCTGGTGCGGAAGGATGCTTGTCTTTCCTCTGCAATTCGTGGAACGTCCGCGAGACGACGCGATCCCATCCCGATGCGAGCTGCGAGAAAAGCGAATGAAGCGTGTACTGTTGACGGGCGCCGCCGGAGGGGTTGGGCAGCGGCTGCGCGCGCTGCTCAAGCCGATCTATCCGGAGCTGCGGTTGAGCGACATCAGGACGCCGCCGGACCTCGCTCCGGATGAGCGGTTCGTTGCGGCAGACCTCGCCGCGCTCGACGAGGTCGAGGCCGTGGTGGATGGCATGGAGGGCATCATCCACCTCGGCGGCCACTCGGTGGAAGGCCCCTGGGAGACCATTCTGCAGGCCAATATCGTCGGCTGCTATAACCTGTTCGAGGCAGCGCGCCGCAAGGGCGTCAAGCGCATCGTATTCGCCTCCTCCAACCACGCTGTCGGCTTCTATCCGCGCCACCGGCGCATCGGCGCCGACGTGACGGTGCGGCCCGACAGCCGCTACGGCGTCAGCAAGGCCTTCGGCGAGGCGCTGGGCGCGCTCTACGCCGACAAGCATGGCCTGCGCGTGCTGTGCCTGCGCATCGGCCACGTGCTGGAGGCGCCGGCGGACCGGCGCCGGCTGTCGATCTGGCTGAGCCCGCGGGACCTGGTGCAGCTGGTCAGGATCGGACTGGAGCACCCCGACCTGCGCTACGAGATCTTCTACGGGGCCTCCGACAACGAGCGGTCCTGGTGGGACAACTCGCGCGCCTATGCCTACGGCTACCGCCCCACCGGCCGCGCCGAGGACCACAGCGATGCCGCGCTCGCCGCGCAGGCGAAGATGCCGCCGGACCGTGTGGGCGACTTCTTCCAGGGCGGCCCCTTCTGCAGCGACGAGTTCGACGCCTCTGTGTCTGACCCTCCGGGTCAGACACCGTAACGCGCACGGAAAGCGCGTCAATCCAACGACGACATTGGTGCTATGGTGTCAGACCCAGAGGGTCTGACACCATACCGACCTACAGCGGCTTGATCGCGACCTTGCGCCACTTGAGCAGACCGGAGCCGTGCTGGAGAGCGATGGGCCCGTCGGTGAACAACCCGTTGTGCAGCTCCACGGTTTTCTGGCCGTTGAGCAGCACGCTGATCTGCCGCCCCTTGGCGGTGATCTCGTAGGTGTTCCATTTGCCGCCGGCCTTGGGCATCGGGCTCACCTCGGCGAACTTGACGATGGCGCCGGTGCCGTAGGTCGGGTCCTT
>DATMZP010000161.1:0-2424 GCA_035573595.1 Hyphomicrobiaceae bacterium | reverse complement strand
GCTGGCCCAGGGGTGGAGTCTGTCCGCTGCAACGCCGATGCCGCAGAAAGCGGGGCTCGCAGCCGCCTGAGGCCGCTCCCTGCGGCCTCTTGCCTCCAATCTCACCCAATCCGCCCCTCGCCGCCTCCTACCCACACAAAGTGGACAGGCTCCTAGCTAGTGCAGCTTGGGAAGGCTGAGGTACGTGGAGTACCGGCCTCGTCGGAAAGCCTTGGGAATGCTGGGGTTTTTGGGGGTTTGCGAGGGAGGGGTGCGGAAGGTGGAGGGGCTTTAGCCAGCCCCTCAAGCTAGTGCGTCTACCAATTCCGCCACGACCGCCATCGTCGCTGCCGCTCTGTAGCAAACCGGCGCGGCGCAAATAAGCGGCCAAGGGGGCCGATAGTTTAGTTGGCCGATAGTGGGCCGGCAGCTGACGCCGCAGCGGCGCCCTGGCCAAATGCGGGCGCAAGCGCCATCTTGGGGCCAAATGGCAAACCCGCTCCAATCGACAGCGACGCGACGCCCCGCATCGGCCGAGACGATGGCCCCGGCCCCGCTCCCGCCCATCGAATGGACGGTGACTGGCAACCCGGTGCCGTATGAGGCGGCATGCGCCGCAATGGCCGGGCGCGTCGCCGCCATCGCCGCCGGCACCGCCTCGGAGCTGGTCTGGCTGCTGGAGCACCCGCCGCTCTACACCGCCGGCACCAGCGCCAAGCCGGAGGACCTGATTGCCCCGATGCAGCTGCCGGTCCACCGCACCGGGCGCGGAGGCCAGTACACCTATCACGGGCCGGGCCAACGCGTGGCTTATGCCATGCTGGATGTGAGGCGCCGCTTCGGCGACGTGCGCGCCTACGTGGCCGCCCTGGAGGATTGGATCATCGATACCCTCGCGGCCTTCGATGTGCGCGGCGAGCGATGGCCGGGGCGCGTCGGCGTGTGGGTTGACCCCGGTCACGAGCCTGCGTTGGAGCCGCGCGCCAAGATCGCCGCGATCGGTGTGCGGCTCTCCCGCTGGGTCAGCTCGCACGGCATCGCGCTCAACGTGGCGCCGGACCTTACCCATTACGCCGGCATCGTGCCGTGCGGCATCCGCGACGCCGGGGTCACCAGCCTCGCCGCGCTCGGGCGGAAGGTCAGCCTGGACGAGGTGGATGGCGCCCTGCGCGCCGCCTTCGAGCGCCGCTTCGGCGCCACCGCCGCGAGCCCCACGGCCGGCGGCGCGGCCAGATAGCCGAGCGCGCCCGCCGCACAGGCCGTTCGCCCACATCCAAGTAAGAGAAGCGGGAAAAAGACCGCAACCAGCCGCGCCCGGTGCCAAGCACCCGGACAGGCCCGCAACTAAGCGAGCCTCGACACGACACACGGGCCGGCGACACCCCTAGCCCTTGGTGCGGCCTCGCGCCTTGCCCTTGGTGGCAGGCGAAGCGGGGTCTTCCGGGGTCTCGGGCGCGTCGTAGTAAACGGTCCCGTCCTCGATCGAGACGACATCGCCCCCTGTCAGGCGATACTCGTCGTCCGCGTTGCCATTGACCCGGATGGTGCATCCTTTGAGGCAGACATCCGACAAGGTCTGCGAAGGCTTCAGCGCGTGATCCGCCTTGGCCTCACCTTCGATGATCGTCACCGTGTACTCGCGCTCGTCGCGGTTGCTGATGGACGCGCCTTGCGCCGCGGTGGCGCCCAGCACAATCCCGATCACAGCCATCGCAGTGGCACGCACCATCGTAGCCCTGCTCAAAGGATGCACACGGCCTTCACTTCTTCTTGGCAGCCTTCTTGGCAGGCTTCTTCGCCGGGGCCTTCTTCGCAGCAGCTTTCTTCTTCGCCTTCATCGTCTTGATCCTTACTTGATCCTTGTCCAATCATGTGTCACCCGAATCGGGTCCGGGTCACTGCAATGTGAAAATTTTTTGGCGAGTGCACAAACGGATTTTTCCGCTGACGCCTATCGGATTTTTCGATAGATGCTTCTCGGCATCGTCAGCGCACGCAGGCGGCCCCGATGGATATCGCTCTCGCACGCACGTTCCTGATGGTCGCCGAGACCGGCAGCTTCATCGACGCTGCGCGCAAGATGAACGTCACGCAGTCGACCGTGAGCGCACGTATCAAGGGGCTGGAGGACATGTTCGGCCGCACCCTGTTCGACCGCTCGAAGAACGGCGCGGCGCTCACCGCCGCCGGCGAGCAGTTCCAGAAGCACGCGCTGGCGCTGGTGCGGCTGTGGCAGCACGCTCAGCACGAGGTCGGGCTTGCCGGCCAGCACCGCGACCATCTCGCGGTCGGCGCGCCCGCGGCGCTCTGGGACGGCTTTCTCATCAAGTGGATCTCCTGGCTCAGGGGCAACGTGCCCGACATCGCCATCTCGGCCAGCGCCAGCCTGCCGCCGGTGATGGTGCAGCGTCTGCTGGAGGGAACGCTCGACCTTGCGGTGATGTA
>DATMZP010000160.1:0-19746 GCA_035573595.1 Hyphomicrobiaceae bacterium | reverse complement strand
GATCCATTTCGGGTTCTTGAAGCCGAGCTTGACGGCGGTGCGCAGGCGCAACGGAAAACCGAATGGATCGGTGATCGGTTCCCCCGCATATTTGGTGGCAAGCAAGGTTTGCGGATGCAGCGCCGAAGCCATGTCGATGCTGCCGTAGTAGTCGTCGGCGCAGCGGAACGCGACGTACCTTGCGGTGAGATCGGCGCCGATGCGCTCGAGGAACAGGCGCAGGTTAACGCCCGACCACTGGCCGATGTAGTCCCATCCCTCCACGCACACGTGACGGACGATGATCTCCTGCTCGGGGAGGTCGTAGATCTGCCGCAGCGTCCACGGCCGCTTGTCGGAGATGCGGCCCGCCAGCTCGAGCCTCCACGTCTCGCCATCGACGGGGACCATGTCCTCAACGTCGTAGTAGGCGTTGAAGCGCGGCGGCTTGACCACCTTGTCGGGCGAGAAGGTCGGTGCCAGGTGGTGGGGCCGGAACATCAGCGCCTGCGCGCGGTCGTTCCACTCGGAGACCGTCTTCAGCACGCGCTGCACCGAGTCGCGCCGCGTCACGTCGCAGCCGGTCAGCATGGTGAGCGCGCCGAGGCTGAGACCGCCGCGCAGGATCTTGCGCCGGTCGATCGCACGCAGCAGCGCCCGGTTCTCGTCGAGCGCGCTCTGGTCGATGCCGGCGGCGGGCCTGAAGACCGAGGGTGGCGAAGGGTGACGATGAGACATGGCGCCGTCTCCTCAGGAGGTGCGGTCGTTGGGCTGACCCGGCTGCGGCTCCAGCTGCTGCGGCTCCGGCTCCGTCAGCGCGAGCGCTGGATCGGTTGCCACCGGTGCTGGGTCAGCCGGCGGGTCGCATGGCGCGGGAGGCTCGGTCATTGCGGGCTCCAGCTCTGCCGGCGGCTCGCCTGGCAGCGAAGGCCCGCCCGTCACCATCGCGATCAATGTCCTTGGCACCATCAGGGCCAACGCCACGTGCACGAGGAGGAACCCGACGATGGCGGTCATGCCCAGGAAGTGCACGAGGCGCGCGGTCTGAAAATCGTAGAACAGCAGCGCCAGCTCGGAGAATTGTACCGGCTTCCAGACTACGAGTCCGGACAGCACCTGCACGATCCCGACCAGGATGATGCCGATGTAGAGCAGGCGCTGGACCGCGTTGTAGCGCGTGAGGTCGTCATGGCTGAGCCGGAGGGCCAAGGCAGCGCGCACCTCGGCGATCACCTCCCCAATGCGGATCGGCAACAGCATGCGCCGGAAGCGGCCGGTGGCGAGACCGTAGACGAGATAGACGATGCCGTTGAGCGCCAGGATCCACATCGCCAGGAAATGCCACTGCAGCGCGCCCTCGGGCCCAGCGCCCAGCGTCATCCAGCCGGGAAAATGCAGCCAGCCGAAGATCACCTCGTCGTTGTAGATGGCCCAGCCGCTGCCGATCATCACGATCATCGCCACGGCGTTGGTCCAGTGCATGACTCGGATGGCGAGCGGATGCAGGCGGCCTGGACGACGCGCTTCCCACCCGATGCGAGCGTCTGCCATCGTTTCCTCTCAGCGCCTGTAAAGGCCGACACGGATGACCTCGCTCGCCGGCAGGCCGGAGCTTGCCGGATCGCTCCACGCGGGCGCCGTGTCAAACTCAGCCCGCGACATGTCGAGCGCCGCGAGCTGGCGACCTGCGATCGCGACCACCTCGATGGGCACCGCCACGAGGCGCCGCCCCAACCCGAGGAACCCGCCGTAAGGCACGATCAATCGGATCTTTCCCTCCGGCGTCCGCACGACGCCTCGCACGTAGCCCAGCGTGCGGTCGTCGGCATCCAGCACCGGCAGGCCGATCAGGTCGCCCACCTTGACGGGCTGCGGATAGCGCCGCTGCATCCGCTCCTCGGGCGACAGCGCATCCAGCGGTGTCGCCGGGGTCGTCTGGCCGGCAGCAAGGACGAGCGGGGGGCGGCCGTTCCCATCCACCGCCCACGCGGACGCTCCGGCGACGGCCAGCGTGATGACGGCTGTGGCCAAACATCTCGACATTGGCGCTCACCTTCTCGACGGGCCGGTCGACAGCGCCTGCTCGATGTCGGCGATCAGATCGTCGACGCTCTCAAGACCGACCGAGAACCGCAGCAGATCGGAAGGGCATGGGCTGTCCGGCCCCTCGATGCTGGCGCGATGCTCGACCAGGCTCTCGACACCACCGAGCGAGGTTGCCCGCTTCCACACCCGCATGCGCGCGGCGCCGGAGATAGCGGCGGCCTCGCCACCGCTTAGCCGCATCGACAGCATACCGCCGAACCCGCCCTGCATCTGCCGCGCCGCGAGCGCGTGGCCTGGATGCGACGGCAATCCAGGGTAGAGCACGCCGGCGACCGCAGGATGCCCCGCGAAATGCCGGGCGATGGCCATGGCCGAGCCCGACTGGTGGCGCACGCGCACATGCAGGGTACGCAGGCCCCGCAGGAGCAGCGCGGCCTCGAATGCGCCGAGAATTGCCCCCTGCATGCTGCGCAGGCGGGCGGCACGCTCGCACGCCGCCTGGCGGCCGGCGAACACCAGGGCGCCGGCAACAACGTCGGAATGACCGTTCAGATACTTGGTGGCCGAGTGCACCACGATGTCGGCCCCGAGCGCCAGCGGACGCGTGAGCACCGGCGTCGGCACCGTCGAATCCACGGCGAGGAGCGCCCCTGCGGCGTGGGCGCGGCGCGCGGCCTCGGCGATGTCAGTGATAGCCCAGGTCGGGTTCGACGGCGTCTCGACCCAGACGAGTCGCGTGTGGCCCGGCCGGATGGCTTCGGCAAGGGTGGGCGCGTCGCCGGATGCGACGAAGGTCACGTCCAGGCCGTGGCCCGGCGCGTCCTGCGTGAGCCACTGCCTGAGCCCCCAGTACATCTCCCGCGGTGCCACCACGTGCGCGGGCCGCTCCAGGGCGAGCAAGGCGGTGGTGGCGGCGGCCATGCCGGAGGCGAGCAGCAGGCATGCCGCGCCACCCTCCAGCTCCGCGAGGACGTGCTCGACCTGGCGCACCGTGGGGTTGTCGGAGCGGCCGTAGCAGTAGCCCCTCCGGTACTGGTTGTCCGCGTCGCGCACGAATGTCGTGGCGATGTGCACGGGCGGGACGATGGCGCCGGTGGCCGCATCGACGGCCCCGCCGGCCTGTGCCGCGATCGTCTCCGGCCTGAGCCCGTCCGCCTCGCCGGACCTCACGGGCGCGAGGTCCACCGCAGCGCCGTTCTTGCGCACCATCCCGTTCGGCCCGTTGGCGGACGGGTGGCCGGCGGGAGCGATCTTGAGCGGTGGCTTGTCGAGCTGTCCAGCAGTCACGCGATGCTCCGGCGCAGGGGGCACATTCGACGCAATTACGCCAGAGGCCGGGAGGCTGTTACCTTCCTCACGTTTTTGTGCTCTAGAGTGCCGCAGGGTCGTATGCCCCCCGCCCTGCAGTTGTCCTGGCTTGAGCATCAGTGCTGCGGGCACTCGACGTGGCGCATGAGCCCGCAACAGGAGGATTGGGCAGGTAACGTTTTGGCCGGAGGCAGCGTAAAGGGACCAGTGGCCTTGTGACCGACCGGGAGACGCATTGGGCCGGGCTGATGCGCGCCGCCATCCGGGGCGACGACGGGGCGTATCGCCGCCTGCTCAAGGACCTCGCCCCGATGCTGCGAGCGCTGGCGAGCCGCGGCCTGGCCAGGCACAGGCTCGGTTCCGAGGATGTGGAGGACGTGGTCCAGGAGACGCTGTTGGCCCTGCACCTCAAGCGCGGCACCTGGGACGAGCGCCAGCCGTTCAGCCCCTGGCTCTACGCCATCGCCCGCAACAAGCTGATCGACAACATGCGCCGGCGCGGCCGGCAGGTGCACATCGCCATCGACGACATCGGCGAGCTGCCGGATGGCGAGACGACGCCGACGGCGGGGCTGAACGGGATGGATGCCGAGCGGCTTGTCTCCAGGCTGAGCGGGCGCCAGCGCGAGATCGTGGTCGCCATCTCCATCGAGGGCGCCAGCGCGCGGCAGGTGGCCGAGCGCCTGGGCATGAAGGAGGGCGCGGTGCGCGTCGCCCTGCACCGCGCCCTGCGCTCCCTCGCCAAGGCCTTTCGGGCGGAGACGCCATGAGCACCGACAACCTCATCGCCGCCATCGCCGCCGACGGCGCGGCAAGGCCGCCCTCGATCGCGCGGCGGATGGCGGTCGCGCTCGGCATCGGCGGTGCGATTTCCGGCGTCCTCTTCGCCTACAGCCTCGGGGTGCGCCCGGACATCGCCAGCGCGCTGCAGACGTGGCGGTTTGCGACCAAGCTGGTGATTGTCCTCACCTCGTTCGCCGTCACCCTCTGGGCGGCCGCACGCCTTGCCAGACCGGACGCCAATGAGCTGAGGACGCTGGCCGTTCTCGTATTGCCCCTCGCGATGCTGGCGCTCGCCATTGCCGGCGAGTTGGCGCTGTCGTCGCCCGCCACCTGGCCCGCCTGGGCCATCGGCAGCAACTCCCGGCTCTGCCTGATCTCAGTCGCAGTCCTGTCGGTCGCCCCTCTGGCGGCCCTGCTGGCGGCCCTGCGCGCAGGGGCGCCTCGATTGCCGGCCATGGCGGGCGCCGTGGCGGGCCTGCTGGCCGGTAGCCTCGCCGCCACGCTCTACGCCACTCACTGCGTCGACGACTCGCCGCTGTTCGTGGCGCTCTGGTACCCGCCCCCGATCGCGTTGGCCACGCTCGTCGGGGCCGTCGCCGGCCACAGGATGCTGCGCTGGTGAGCGCAACGCCGGTGCAGGAGCATCGTGACCGCGAAGGTGGCGCGTCGGCCTCCGTGGCGCAAACGGTGTTGAAAGCACTGAGCCAAGCAACAGCGTTGCAGCTACGGTGTCTGATCCAGAGGGTCAGACACCAACTCGGCACTCACAGATCGTAGAACCGCCAGGCGTACGTCCATGTCTCGGTGACCGCCCGGCCGGCCGAGCGGAGCACGGCGCTGACGGTGCCGAGCTTGTCCTTCTCGTACTGGACATCCAGCATCACCCGCAGGCCTTTGATGGCGGGGTTCGGCACCACGAACTTCCGCACCACGCTGGCATTCTCGACTGTGGTCTCGACCTGCACCAGCCCCGGATCGTTGAGGAAATAGTCGAGGTCACCGCCGGCGAAGTCGATCATCAGCCGCCGCGTCAGCGTTTTCTCCGCCTCGGCTGAACCCAGCGCTCGCGCCGGGGCGGAGAAGGTGTTCACCGTATATCCCAGCGAGTGCAGGTCCAGCCCGGCATCCAGCGACAGCATGCGGTACGACAGGCTCAGGTCCTTGCCAGCCTCCAGGGGCGTGCTGGGCACGAAGGCGGCGACGATGTTGTCGGCCGTCTCGTCCTTGGTCGCCAGCTCCACCAGCTCCACCGCGCCGGCGCCCCAGTCGCCCAACGGCTCGATCCAGTAGCTCGGCCGCTGCTCGTAGTTGAGCTCGACATCCTGATAGCTGTCGAAGCGGCGGTCGCGCTGCATCAGGCCGAAGCCCTTCAGCCCCTTGGTCTCGAACCGCTGCACCTCCTGGATCAGCGGATTCTTGAGCGGCCGCCACACCCATTCCTCGTTCACCATGTGCATCAGCAGGCCGTCGGAATCGTGCAGCTCCGGCCGGAACTCGTCGTACTTGTTGCGGTCGTTCATGTGCCGGTCATTCTCGCCCAGGAAGTACATGGACGTGAGCGGCGCGATCCCCACGCGGTCGATGGTCTTGCGCGCGAACAGCCGCGCCGTCACCTCGACGCTGGAGTAGAGCCCCGGCTTCACCTCGAACTGGTAGGCACCGGCCACCGAGGGGCTGTCGAGCAGGGCATAGATGGTCAGATACTCCGACTTGGCGTCGTGCGAATCCACCCAGAACTCGCGGAAGAACGGGAACTCCTCGTTGTTGTCGAGCTTGCCGGTGTTGATCGACAGCCCGCGGGCGGAGAGGCCGTATTTCTGGTCCCGTCCCAGCCACCTGAAGTAGCTGGAGCCGACGAACGAGATCAGCTCGTCGCTCTCCTTGGGGTCGTTCAGCGGATAGTGGATGCGGAAACCGGCGAAGCCGAGGTCGATCGGCAGCCGCCGGGGCAGCTTCAGCGAGCCGTAGTCGAACAGGTCGGCCGAGTAGGGGACCGGGGCGAATATGCCCTCCCGACCCACGTTCACCATCACCGGCCGGCCGAACAGGTATCCGAGGTGGAAGAGCTGCAGGCTGAACCGGCCGCCCCCACCGCGCAGCAGCGCCTTCTCGGGACGGAACCGAATCTGGCGCCATTTGTCCCAGTCCATCCCGTCGAACACCTGGGGCAGCTGCGGCATGTTGGCATCGAACGGGTTGGCCGCCAGCCGCTGGGCGCGTCCCACCACGTCGTTGAACCCGAACCGGCGACGCTCAGGCTGGGCGTCGGCGTCCTGTCCTCCCTGCGCCCCTTGCTGCGCCCCTTGTGCGTGCGCCCGCTTGGCCGCGCCGATGCCGGCCGCCAGGGCGCCAAGCCCCGTCATCAATCTGCGCCGATCGAGAGTGATCATGGTACCCTTCTGCAACTCCAGCCCGCTGCCGCCGGCTCGCGGTCGCCCCTCAGGTCGCTTGCCTGCGGCTGGCATTCAATAATACCAAGTGCCGCGCCGGTGCGCCCATGTCCACGCGTGTCCAGTGGCCAGGAAAGACTAACCACTGTTGCACACGGCCTCGAACGGTGCCTTGCATCCGCACGGAACTGCAACCAGAACGAAATGCGCGCCGGAAAAATCAAGACAACTATGCCGCCCTCCACCCTCAATCGCCGCGACCTGCTCCGGCTTGCCCTCGGCGGGGCGGCCGTTCCCGCCGCGCTGGCAGGCCCGGCCACACCCCTCGAGGCGCAATCCACCGCAACCTCCTCCACCGGAGCAGCCGTCGGCGCCAGCTCCGAGGCATTCGCAGCCGCCAAGGTCGCGGACCTGGCGCGCGCCCTTGCCGCGGAGGCCCACAAGCCGCCCACGCCGTCGCCGCTGGACGCTCTGGGCTCCGCCACGCCCGAGGAGATGGCGGCCGTCCGCTACAGGCCGGCGGAGCTGATCTGGGCCGCCGACAACCTGGCGTTTGCCATCGAGCCGCTGCACCGCAGCCGCAACTTCCCGGGTGAGATGGAGATCTACACCGTGGATGGCGGCACCGCCTCGCGGCTGGCGTACGATCCCGCCAGGTTCGATTTCGGCAAGCTCAAGCCGCCGCCCGCCTCGGCGCAGCTCGGCTTCACCGGGTTCCGTGTGCTTCACCGCGCCGGCGACGGTAAGCTCAAGGCTGTCGCCAGCATGCTCAACGCCAGCATCGTCTCCGCCGTCGCCCACAACCAGGTGTGGGGCGCCATCTCGCGCCCCCTGACGGTGCGCTCAGGCGAGCAGATGGCCGAGGAGGCGCCGCAGATCCGGGCCGTCTGGGTCGAGAAGCCCAGGCCGACCGCCACGGAACTGATCGCGCACGCCGTGGTTGACGCGCCAAGCCTGGCCGCCGCCGTCCGCTTCACGCTGCGCACCGGCGAGGCCACCGTCATCGACACCGAGTGCACCATCTTCACGCGCAAGCAGGTGGACCATTTCGGCCTCACGCCGATCCAGGCAACCTACCTCTCCGGCCCGCTGGACTGGCCCCTTGCGGATGATATGCGGCCGGCCGTGTACGAGGCCACGGGCGTGCAGATGCTGACCGGCAACGGCGAATGGCTGTGGCGGCCGATCACCAACCGCGCCCGGTTGCAGATCTCGGGGTTCGTCGACAACGACCCGCAGGGCTTCGGCCTGATCCAGCGCGACCGCAGCTTCTCGGCCTTCCTGGACGACGAGAACGAGTGGCAGCGCCGCCCGTCCATCTGGATCGAGCCGATCGGCAAGTGGGGACCGGGCGAGATCACGCTGATGGAGATCCCGGCAGCCTCCCAGAACAACAAGAACATCGCCTGCTACTGGCGGCCGAAGCCGCCGCTGGCTGCCGGTTCCGAAGGCACCTTCGCCTACCGCCAGTTCTGGAGCTGGCGCCCGCCGGGCCGGCCGGACGGCGCGATTGTGACGATCTCGCGCATCGGGCGTATCTCCGGCGACACATCCGAGGCCAAAATACGCATCCTCATGCAATTCGAGGGGGGACAGCTCTCGGATCCCGCAAAAGCCGCCACGATCGTCCCTACCATCTGGTCGTCGGCAGGCAAGGTCTCGGCGCTTCGCACCTATCGGACGCCGAGGCATGGCAGCATGCGGGTTGTCTTCGACCTGGAGACAGGCGGTCAGCCGCTGGTCGAGTTGAGGGTGGTGCTGAAGCAGGACACAGTCTCGATGAGCGAGACGTGGCTCTACCGATGGACTCAATGACGTCGCCTCTGAGCAAGCCTCCGCACGCCGCTTCCACCCACATCACCTCCGAGCTGTTCCCCGGTGTGGAAGCACTGGCCTCCATGCCGGCGCGCAGCTCCCTGGAGATGCCGCTCCAGTCGTTCTCGCGCTACGACAGGCCGGCGGCGGCAGGGGCGCGCTCGCGGAGGTCGGGCTGGCGCACCCAGCTCGCTCGCAGTGCCGTGTTCGGGGGCGCGCTGGCGCTCACCGTGTACGGCGCGCGCGAGATGCACGGCGTGGTCAGCGTCGGCGGCGTGACGGCGCTGGAATGGTGCCTGTTGATCCTGTTCGTCGTCAACTTCTCCTGGATCTCGCTCGCCCTCACCAATGCCGTCCTCGGCCTGCTGGCGATCCTGCTCAACCGCGCCAAGCCGCTGGCGGCGGAGTTGTCCAGCCGCACCGCCGTGGTCATGCCGACCTACAACGAGGATCCCGCGCGCGTGTTCGGCGGTCTCGCCGCCGTCATCGAGGACATTGCGCAGGGCCCGCGCGCCGCCCAGGCGGGTGCCTTCGACTGGTTCGTTCTTTCCGACACCACCGACCCCGACATCTGGATGGCGGAGGAGCGGGTGTTCGTGGACCTGAAGCGCAGATTCGCCAGCACGGCTAACATCTATTACCGCCACCGGCCGAAGAACAGCGGGCGCAAGGCCGGGAACATCGCCGACTTCGTCAAGGGCTGGGGCGGCGCCTACGACCACATGATCGTGCTCGACGCCGACAGTCTGATGACCGCGGAGGCCGTCGTCGCGCTGGCGGCGGCCATGGAGAAGGACCCGAACGCGGGCATCATCCAGACGCAGCCCCTGATCATCAACCGCAACACCATGTTTGCGCGGCTGCAGCAATTCGCCGCCCGCATCTACGGCCCCGTGATCGGAGCCGGACTGTCGGTCTGGTCAGGCCGCACCGGCAACTACTGGGGCCACAACGCCATCATCCGCGTGCGCGCATTCGCCGAATCCTGCGGGCTGCCGACGCTGCCCGGCCGGCCGCCCCTCGGCGGCATGATCCTGAGCCACGACTTCGTGGAGGCGGCGCTGATCCGGCGGGCGGGGTGGGACGTCTACATGCTGCCGCACATCGACGGCAGCTACGAGGAGAGCCCGCCCACGCTGATCGATCTTGCCATCCGCGACCGGCGCTGGTGCCAGGGCAACCTGCAGCACGCCTGGGTGCTGCTGGCGAGGGGGCTCAAGCTCGCCAGCCGTCAGCATCTCGCCACCGGCATCATGAGCTACCTCGCCTCGCCGATCTGGATGGCGCAGCTGCTGGTCGGCATCGTGCTGGTGCTGCAGTCGCACTACGTGCGGCCGGAATACTTCACCAACGAGTTCCAGCTGCTGCCGGCATTCCCCGAAACGGACCCCGCGCGCGCCCTGCAGCTGTTCGGCGTGACCATGGGAGTGCTGCTGATGCCGAAGGCGTTCGGCCTCGGCCTGGCCCTTGCCGACGGGCACACGCGCGAGCGCTGCGGCGGCGGCGGCCGCATGACCGCCTCGTGGGTGATCGAGATCGTCTTCTCCGCCCTGCTGGCGCCGATCATGATGCTGATCCAGACCGGCGCCGTCCTGCGCATCCTGATGGGCATCGACAGCGGCTGGAACCCGCAGCGCCGCGACGACGGCTCGGTCCCGTTCACGACCATCGCGGCGAGCCACCTCTCGCACATGGCCCTGGGCTTCGTTACGCTGGTCGCCGGCCTGCTGATCTCGCCGAGCCTGGTCGCCTGGATGTCGCCCACCATCGCCGGCCTGCTGCTGGCGGCGCTGCTCACCTGGGGCACCGGCCAGCTGTCGGCAGGCCTCGCGCTGCGCCGCCGGCGGCTGCTGCTGACGCCGGAGGAGACCAGCCCGCCGCGCATCGTCCAGCAGGCGGCCAGCTGGCGCGAAGACCTCGCCACGGCGGCGGCGCCGGGCGCCGACGGGCTTATGATCCTGCACCGGAACCCGGAGCTGCGCCTGTTGCATGCGCGCTTTCTGCCGGCGCCGGTCGAGCGCCGCCGCGGCGACATCGACCAGAGCCGGGCCACGGCCAGCGCCAAGCTTGCCGAGGCACTGTCGATCGAGGAGGCCGTCGCCTGGCTCAAGCCCGGAGAGCGCGTCGCTGTGCTGCTGGACCGCTCCTTGCTCGACTGGCTGGCCACGCTGCCGGTTGCCGCCGGAGAGGCGACGAGCGGCGCTGAGACGGCCCGGTAGGCCCTTCGGCCCAGTCCAACCTACAAGGCCTTACGCCGCCAGGGCGGCAATGTCGCCGCGGGCATTGGCAATGGCGGCTGTCCGGGCGTCGGCGCCCAGGGCCATGCCTTCGGCGCGGACGACAGTCACGCCTTGCAAGCCGATAAAGCCCAGCACGGCCTCCAGATAGGTCATGGTTGCCGCCCCCTCTCACCCGCTGGCGGCCCTGCAGCGCCCCATTCCCAAAGCCGAGCTTGCCAGGCACGTGCAGCTTGTCGTGACCGATCGGACCGAGCTTTCGAAGGGCCGGGAGTTCGGTGTGATGTCGCCGTCTACCTGGCGCTTGGCCGACCCCTTCGCCAAGCGAGCGTTTCTCCTCAACGGGCTCGGCTGGGGCGGCGTGCCCCGGCACGTGGTCGAGGAGGACATCGCCGGCGACAGGCTGGTGACTCTGTCGATCGACGACATGCCCGCCGAGATGCTGGTGCTGCCCATGTCCGCCGTCTATCCCGCATCGGCGCCGCCGGGACCGGCCGGCCGCTGGCTGATCGAGCGGCTGAAGCAATGCCCCGGGCCGCCGGCGCATCAGGTGTGCGGCTGAGGCCTATGGCGATCTCTCTCCCGCCATGGTGGCTATTGGCCCTTCGGGCCCAGTCGGGCTTGATATCGACTCGCCGACGCGCTACATTCCGTAAGAGTTCCGTGTAGCGCAGTAGAGGTCCCCGATGAGGCGCCTGCTCTGCTTCGCGCAAGGCACCGATGGCGATTGGGACGCGGCCTGCCCTGATCTCGACATCGCGGTGCAGGGTCGCTCCTACGAGGAGGTCTACGACCTGCTGCCATTCAGGACTACGTGCAGGCTGCGTTGCAAGAGGACGACGCCACGCGAGAGCGACTGCTGAGCCGCAAGGCACCCTTCCTGGTCCGCGTTTCCTACCTTCTCGGCTTCCTGCGCGCCGCCTGGACATCGCGCGACGACCGCTTGCAGCACGGCTTCACCGTGCCCTGCGCCGCGTGAAATTCCGCGATGTCGTCCGCATCATCGAGGCCAACGGCTTCGTCCTTTCGCGGCACCATAGGCGCCACGTCCGCTACGTGACGATTGCCTGCCACTCTCACGGCGATGACGTGAAGCCGAAGACTTTGGCATCTATCATTCGCCAATCCGGCCTCCCCAAGAAGACTTCCGCTGAGGCAACAGCTTGAAGACCCGCGTTGGAGCTACGGTGTCTGACCCCGGGGTCAGACACCGCCGATAGCACTATGTCTGCATCCCCACCGTTGCATTTGTGAAAGACGCGCCGTGGCTGCAGAGTGTCGGCGGATGACAAGAGACCACCCGGGGAGGACGGACCATGGCGGATCGTGACCGCCGACTGGCAAGATGGCGGATGCGCTATCCGACCATTGCCGAGCTGGAGCAGCGCGCACGCCAGCGCATTCCCTACTTCGCATTCGAGTACCTGCACGACGGCACCGGAGACCTCAGCAACCGGCCGCACAACATTGCCGCGCTGCGGGCGGTGGAGGTCGTGCCGCGCTACTGCGGCGACGTGGAGGCGGCCAGCACCGCGGTACGGCTGTTCGGACGGCGTTACCAGGCGCCGGTGGCAATCGCGCCCGTGGGCATGGACGGCGCCATCTGGCCGGGCGCCACGCGCCTGCTGGCGGAGACGGCGCGCGATGCGGGCCTTCCCTACATGACCGGGACGATGGCGACGACCTCCATGGAGGAGGTTTCGCGGATGGCCCCCGAGAGCTTCTGGTTCCAGCTCTACACCATGCCAGCGCAGGACCATCGCGTAAGCTTCGACCTGATCCGGCGCGCCGAGGCGGCCGGGGCGCTGGTGCTGGCCGTCACCGTGGACGTGCCGGCGCCGGGCCGACGGGTGCGCGACATGCGCAACGGCTTCTCGGTGCCGCGGCGGATCACGCCGCGCATGATGGCCGGGGCGCTGACGCGGCCTGCGTGGCTGGCGGCGCTGGCGCGCGCGGGCATGCCGCATTTCGAGAACATGGCCCCCTACGGCCGGCCGGGCGCGCGCAAGAGCGAGTACGACCTGTTCGTCAAGGGCGCACGCTCGGGCTCCGGGGTCGCCTGGGATACGCTGGCGCGCATCCGCGAGCGCTGGCCGCGGGCGCTGGTGGTCAAGGGCATCATGCATCCCGGCGATGCCGAGAAGGCGCTGGCGCTCGGGTGCGACGGGGTGGTGGTGTCGAACCACGGCGGGCGCCAGTTCGATCCGGCACCGACCTCCATCGACGTGCTGCCGGCCATCCGGGCCGCGGTCGGCGACCGCATGAGCGTGCTGATGGACGGCGGCATCCTGTCCGGCTTCGACGTGCTCAAGGCGCTGGCGTGCGGGGCCGACGCCGTGCTGGTGGGCCGCGCCTTCATGCTGGGCCTGGCAGCGCTCGGCGCCGACGGGGCGCGGCACGTGGCCCTGACGTTGATGGAGGAGCTCAGGATCGCGCTGGTCCAGACCGGCGCCCGCGACCTGGCCGGTGCCGCGAGGCTGGCGGTGAGGCACCGCGATGCCTGGCGACTGGAGGATTTCGAGGTGGCGGCGGAGCGGTCGCCGCTTCGGGGGCAGACCCCTCGCGTCGATGGTCGAATTGAGGCTTCAAATGGCGGAGGCGAGGGGTCAGACCCCGCTTCGCCCCCCCGCCTCCGTGCACCCGGCTCCGACCCCGTATCGACGAACGAGCTGAACCGATGAAGGTTGGAGACGCGATTGCCGAGATCCTCAAGCGGGAGGGTATCGAGACGATCATCGGCTACCCGGTGAACCATCTCCTGGAGTATGCCGCCATGGCCGACATCCGGCCGATCATCGTCCGTCAGGAGCGAACGGGCATCCACATGGCCGACGCCATGTCGCGGCTGAGCTCGGGGCGCAAGCTCGGCGTGTTCGTGATGCAGGTCGGACCGGGGACGGAGAACTCCTACGGTGCGATCGCCCAGGCCTTTTCGGAATCGGTGCCGATCCTGGTGATGCCGGGCGGCTATGCACGCCGGCTTGCGCATATCGAGCCCAACTACAACGCGACGCTGTCGATGCGGAGCATCACCAAGTCCGCCGAGCCCCTCAACGTGCCGGCCGACATCCCCAGCGTCATGCGCCGCGCATTCTCGCGCTTGCGCAACGGGCGCGGCGGGCCGGTGCTCGTCGAGATCCCCCACGACATCTGGGACGAGGAGGTGCCGGAGCCGATCGACTACCGCCCCGTGCTCTCGACCCGCAGCGGCCCCGATCCCGAGGCGGTCGAGGCGGCGGTGGAGATGCTGGTGGCGGCCAGCCGGCCGGTGATCTACGCCGGCCAGGGCGTCCACTACGCGAGGGCGTGGCCGCAGCTGCGGGCGCTGGCTGAGCGGCTGAGCATCCCCGTGTGCACCAGCCTTGAGGGCAAGAGCGCGTTCCCGGAGAACCACGCGCTGGCGCTGGGGTCGGGCGGGGCCGCGATCCCCATGACGGTGCGGCACTTCCTGGATGCAGCGGACCTGGTCTTTGGCGTCGGCTGCTCGTTCACGGAGACCCCCTTCGGCGTACAGATGCCCAAGGGGAAGCGCGCGATTCACGCGACGCTCGATCCGGATCATGTGAACAAGGACTACGAGGCGGAGGTGGCGCTGCTCGGCGATGCGGCGCTGACGCTCGATGCGGTGCTGGACGGACTGGACCGGCGCAGCGTTCGGCCGCGGCCCTGGACTTCCGTTGCGGACGAGATCGCCGTGGTGCGGGCGGCGTGGCTGAGGCAGTGGCTGCCCAAGCTCACCTCCGGCGAGACTCCGTTGAACCCCTACCGAGTGCTGTGGGACCTGCAGAGGACGGTGGACGTAGCCAACACCATCATCACCCACGACGCGGGCAGCCCGCGCGACCAGCTCTCGCCGTTCTGGGTGGCGACCGAGCCGCTGAGCTACCTCGGCTGGGGGAAGACGACGCAGCTGGGCTACGGCCTGGGGCTCGCCATGGGCGCCAAGCTCGCGTGCCCGGAGAAGCTTTGCATCAACGTGTGGGGCGACGCGGCCATCGGTTTCACCGGCATGGACTTCGAGACGGCCGTGCGGGAGCGGATTCCCATCCTGTCGGTGCTGCTCAACAACTTCTCCATGGCCATGGAGCTGCCCATCATGGGTGTCTCGACCGAGAAGTACCGGGCCACCGACATCTCCGGCAACTACGCGGAATTCGCCAAGGCTCTCGGCGGCTACGGCGAGCGCATCACGGAGCCCGCCGAGATCGTCCCGGCGATCCGCCGTGGCATCGAGCAGACCGAAAAGGGTGTGCCCGCGCTGCTGGAGTTCATCACCTCCAAGGAGCTGTTGTTCTCCAAGCATCCGACGCGGACCGCGCAGGGGGTGAAGAAGAAGGGCGGGACGGTCGCGCGCTATGCCTGAGGCCGAGACGGCCATGTGTCCGGGCGGGCGGCACGTGAGGACTATGGCGTCGCCGGAGAGCCTCCGGGCCGAGGCCGCAGCAAGGGACGAGACATGACCTACATCGCCAACTCCATCCAGGCGCGCGACATCGCCAGTCTGGTCCACATGCAGACCAACCTTCGCCGGCACCAGAGCGTGGGTCCTGTGGTGATCACCCGCGGCGAGGGCTGCCGCGTGTGGGACGATTCGGGGCGAGAGCACATCGAGGCCGTCGCCGGGCTGTGGTGTGCCTCTCTCGGCTTCGGCTCGGAGCGGCTCGCCCGTGTCGCCTACGAGCAGATGCGCTCGCTCGGCTACTACCACCTCTACCGCCACAGCTCCAACGAGCCCGCCGTCGCGCTGGCCGAGAAGCTCCTCGCCATCGCGCCGGTGCCGATGGCGCGCGTGCTGTTTCAATGCTCGGGCTCGGAGGCCAACGACACGGCCATCAAGCTCGCCTGGTACTACTGGCACGCCAAGGGCCAGCCGCAGCGCAGCAAGATCATCGCCCGCCAGTTCGCCTACCACGGCAACACCTGCGCGGCGGTGAGCCTTTCCGGCAAGCCGGACATGCACGCGGGCTTCGGCCTGCCGTTCGCCAGCTTCAAGCACACGGAGTTCCCCCACTACTACCGCCGGCACGAGCCGGGCGAGACCGAGGAGCAGTTCTCCACCCGCATGGCCGGCGCGTTGGAGGAGCTGATCGAGCGCGAGGGACCCGATACCATCGCCGCCTTCTTTGCCGAGCCTGTGATGGGCGCGGGCGGGGCGATCCTGCCGCCGGAGGGCTATTTTCA
This sequence comes from Hyphomicrobiaceae bacterium, assembly GCA_035573595.1. GTDB lineage: Bacteria > Pseudomonadota > Alphaproteobacteria > Rhizobiales > Hyphomicrobiaceae > AWTP1-13. The sequence continues at coordinate 4,007 of DATMZP010000160.1, read as the reverse complement.
GAAGGTCCAGCAGGTGCTGCGCAGGCACGACATCCTGTTCGTCGCCGACGAGGTGATCTGCGGCTTCGCCCGCACCGGCGCGATGTGGGGGTCGCAGACCTACGGCATCGTGCCCGACATGCTCACCTCGGCGAAGGCGCTCTCGGCCGCCATGCAGCCGATCTCGGCGGTGCTGGTCAACGAGCGGGTGCACGAGGCAATGCTGGGGCAGTCGGATACCTACGGCAACTTCGCCCACGGCTTCACGTACGCCGGCCATCCGGTGGCGGCGGCGGTGGCGCTGGAGGTGCAGAGCATCTATGCCGAGATGGATATCGTGGGTCGCGTGCGGCGGCTGGAGCCGCTGCTGCAGGCTGCGCTGGGGGCCTTCCGCGAGCATCCGCTCGTGGGCGACGTGCGGGGTGTCGGCCTCATCGCCGGCATGGAGCTGATGCGCGACAAGGCGCGACGCGAGCCGTTCGACCCAGCGCTCGGCATCGGCGCGCGGGCCGGAGCCGCGGCCCAGCGCCACGGCCTGATCGTGCGGACGATGGGCGACCGCGTGGTGTTCGCGCCACCCCTGGTGATCGAGCCCCCCGACATCGAGGAGATGGCGGCTCGCCTGCGCAGCGCCCTCGACGAGCTGGCCGACGAGCTTACGCGCGAGGGTGCGTTGCCATAGGGGGAAGGCCGGGGTCAGACCGGAGTCAGCCCACGGTTACGCTCCGCCCCATCCAGAACGACCCGCGCTCCTGCGCGTCGAGCTGATCGACGAGGGCGGTCTCCCAGGCGAGATACTGGCGCGCGGCCTCGGCGTTGCCCTCGTGGCGACCGTGGGTGAAGAACAGGAAGTCGATGCAGTCCGCATCGACCGGCGTGCCGGGCGTCGCAGCGACTGGCAGGCCGGCCGCGCGCGCCGCCTCGTGCCCGCCGACCAGGAGACGCACCTCGCGCACGCCGGCTTCCGCCAGGTCGAGGCCCACCAGCGCCGCCACGCCTGGCTCGTCCGCAATCAGGGCCACAGTCATCGCCGGATCGGCCACAGCCGCCGCAATCCGGGGCCGGATCGACCACACCGCGCCGTCGATGTGCTCCTTGCGGTAGCTCATGCTGGAGCGCAGATCGATGAGCCGCACACGGCCGCTGTGGAGGCGCTCTGCAAGCTCATGCGACGCGATGGGGGCGGGGTCCGGCAATCGCGGCGCGGCGGCATCCCTCAGGCCCGCCAGCTGGACCGCGGCGGCCATGCCGCCCTCCAGCACGTACGCCTCGTGGCCCAGCTGGCGCAGCCACTGCGCCGTCACCGGCGCGCGCACCCCCTCGTCGTCCACCAGAACGACGCGCGCGCCGCGCGTGCCGATCCACTGGTCCGTCGCCTGCACCAGCTGCCCGCCGGGCGCGTGCACCAGCCCAGACGTGCTGCGCGCGAGCTCCTCCGGGGTGCGCACGTCGAACAGGTAGGTCGTGCGCGAGGCATCGGCGAGCCAGCCCTCCACCTCCTCCGCGCGCACAAACCTCACCCCCCGCGCCGCCGCAAGAGCGCACGCACGCGCCCGCAGCCCCTCGAGATCCGGGAACGAGGCCGTCTCGTGGCGCCGGCTGGCGCCGTGATCGAGTTGCAGACCGGCCAGGAACCAGCCCTGCGTGCCGTTCTCCAGGGCATAGACCGGATTGGGCACGCCGAAGTCGATCAAAGTCTGTGCGCCGACAATGGAGCGGGTCCGCCCGGCGCAGTTGACGACGATCTTCGTCTTGGCATCGGGCACCAGGGCGTCCACACGCAGCGCCAGCTCGCCGTTGGGGCACGAGACGCCGCCGGGGATGCTCATCTTCCGGAACTCGGCGAAGGTGCGCCCGTCGAGAATCGCCACGTCCTCGCCCGCGTCCTGCATCGCCTTCAGCGCCGTCGCCGTGACGCGAGGGGTGTGCCTCGCGTGCTCCACCAGCTCGCCGAACGCCTTGCTCGGTACGTTGACGCCCGCATAGAGCGTATAGCCGGCTGCCCTCCAGGCCTCCACCCCGCCGGCCAGAACGCTCACATTGGAATAGCCCAGCGCATCGGCCCGCCTTGCCGCGCGCTCCGCCACGCCGTTGGCGGCGTCGCAGAGGACGAGCCGCGTCGCCGGGTTGGGCACGAGTGCGCCCAACCCCAGCTCGAGCCGGCTGTAGGGAAGCGGCACGGCGAAGAACGGGTGCCCCTCGCCGTGCTGGCCGTGCTCGCGAACGTCGAGGAGCGCGATCTCGCCCCCGTCCGAGAGCCACGCCTTCAGCGTTGCGGCATCGATACGCCCTGTCATGTTCCGTTACTCCACCCGATCCGCTCTCATCACGTCTTCGCGAGACGCAGGTCGCCCCGGTACCAACCAGCCTGTCCGCGTCTGCCGCCTCGGTTACGGAGAAATGACCGCTTCTGGCCAGTATTGCCGCCCAGTATTCCCGGTTTGCTGCCGCGGGAAAAGTCGCGACCTGCCCCGCATGCAGATCGTGTCAGGAGCGTGTGCGTAAACTGTTGCGATGGGCCGTCAGCGCCTTATTTGCCGCGCATGGAACCAATAGCTAGCGGGTGCATTTGGTATCGACTGCGGCCGGCGCAGGCCTCCGGGCGCTCGGGCGCTGATGCTCGATGCACAGCGAGCGATCCAGCGAGAGCGAGGCACGAGCCCAATGACCCGGCACATGACGCGACAGCGATCGGTACGGCGCGCTACCATCGAAGGCCAGCGGTTCCTGGAGAACCGACTGCTCGATACGCGTCATCTGTCCCACGAGCTCAGCCTACCGCTGTCGCCCGAGGACATGACAGTCCAGGCGATGGACGACGCGAGCCCGACCAAATGGCACCTCGCGCACACGACGTGGTTCTTCGAGACGTTCATTCTCGCCAATCACTTGCCCGGCTACCGGGTATTCGATGACACCTTCAATTACTGCTTCAACTCCTACTATGAGAGTCAGGGCGCCCGCCAGCCGCGGCCCAGGCGCGGCCTTCTCACCCGCCCCTCGATCGAGCGCGTCATGGCCTATCGCGCCCATGTGGACGAAGGTCTGTGCGCCCTCCTCGCCCGTGGCATGGATGCCGAGGTCGCCCGTCTCATCGAGATCGGCGTCAACCACGAGCAGCAGCACCAGGAGCTGCTGCTGACCGACATCCTGGCCCTGTTCGCCGCCAACCCCCTGCGTCCCGTCTACCGCCCGCGGCGACCGCACCCGGTGGAGCCCGAGTCGGGGCCGCCGGACTGGATCGATTTTGCCGGTGGCATCCGCTCCGTTGGCCATGACGGCGAGGGCTTCGCCTGGGACAACGAATCCGCGCGCCACGAGGTGCTCATTCATCCGTTCCGCCTTGCCGACCGCCTGGTGACCAACGGGGAATGGCTCGCATTCATGGCCGATGGCGGCTATGCCACGGCCGAGCACTGGCTTGCCGACGGCTGGGCCACCGTCAACCGCGAGGGCTGGCAGGCGCCGCACTATTGGGAGCGGCGCGACGGGGAGTGGCTCGCCATGTCACTGGAGGGCCTCAACCCGGTCGATCGCGCCGCGCCCGTTTGCCACGTGAGCTACTACGAGGCCGACGCCTTCGCCCGCTGGGCCGGCAAGCGGCTCCCCACTGAGTTCGAATGGGAGGTCGCCGCGCAGGGCTTGGCGGGGCCCGACGGCGACGCAGCGACCACGACAGGGGCGCTGCCCCCGCTGCCGGCCAGTCCGGCCAGCCGCAGCCTGCGCCAGGCGTTCGGCCACGTCTGGCAATGGACCCAGAGCGCCTATCTGCCGTATCCGGGTTATCGGCCGCCAGCCGGCGCGCTCGGCGAGTACAACGGCAAGTTCATGGTGAGCCAGCAGGTGCTGCGCGGCGGCTCGTGCGCCACGCCGGCCGGACACACGCGCGCCACCTACCGCAACTTCTTCCCGCCCGCCGCGCGCTGGCAGTTCAGCGGCCTGCGCCTGGCGCGCGACGCCCGCTAGCCGTCAATCGCCCTCGCCCGCGCTCGCCCGGATGCGGGCGAGCGCGCGGCGGACCGCCTCCA
>DATMZP010000159.1:0-5888 GCA_035573595.1 Hyphomicrobiaceae bacterium | reverse complement strand
CGCGGCCCTCCTTGCGGGCGAGCATCTTGTCGGTATCGGTCATGCGGACGTCTCCTGGCCGGGCTGGCTTGGGGCACACTCTACAGCGGGCGAATGGCGAATGGTGAGTGGCGAATAGCTCCCTAACCATTCGCGATTGGCCATTCGCCATTCGCCAAATCTACAGCACCTCGAACACCTGATAGATCGGCCCCGACGGCAGCCGGTGCCCCAGGCCGACCGAGACGATGTTGTTGAGCCAGCCGTACTTGTCGGAGGCCGTTTCGAAGAAGGGGACGATGCGGAAATAGTAGGCGGCGGGGTTCACCTCCTCGCCGCGGGCGATGGCGTCGATCACGTCCTTGGGGCCGTGCCGCAAGCCGCGGTAGGTCATGCCGATCAGGTGGCCGTCGTCGGTCTCCATGACCAGCCGCACGTCGAGCGCCCAGGTGCCGTCGGCGCGCACCGCCTGCCAGTCGCTGCCGCTGGTGAGAATCCTGCCGTTGAGCCGCTCGCCCTCGAACCGCCCGCCGAGGACCTCGCCCACCCGCCGGTCCACCCCCGGCGTCCGGCCGATGATGAACGGCTTCGCCACGTCGATCACGAAGGTGAACAGGGGACGGACGCGCACCTCCGTCATCTCGCGCGGCAGAATGGCCGAAAGGGCAGGTTTGTCCATAATCTGGCCCCCGTTGCTGGCGAAATTAGCGAATTCGTCAGGATGCGCTTGGGCAGCGTAGAGGCTTCGGGCATGGCTGTCGAGCGGCGGCGGCCCCCCAGGAGCGGTCTTGAAGCGGCCTCGGGAACAGTCTTGCAGCGGGACGCATTGAAGAATCATGGAGCTATTCGATAGCGATGGCGCGCCATCCCCGGCTCCCTCCCTGGTTCTTGGCGGCCTCAGCCTCTGGGTGCTGGACAAGGCCTTTCCCGAGAGCGTGGAGTGGTATGATGGCACTTGGCTGCAGGTACGCGCGGAGTGCAGCGCCCCCGGCGCCACCGTCACCGCCAACGGGCCGCTGCTGACGGCGGAGGACATCGGCCGCCTGCTCGCCGGCATGGAAGCCATGCAGCGGCGGGAGAGCGGCTCCGCCGAGTTGAGCCCGCTGGAGCCCAACCTTGTCGTCAGCCTCACGGGCAGCTCGCGCGGCCGCCTGCGCATCGACGTGCGCGTCACGCCGGATAGCATGACCCAGGAGCACCGCTTCTTCTTCGACACCGACGTGGCCTATCTGGCCGGCCCCATCGAGCAGTGCCGCGAGATCCTGCGCCGCTTCCCGGCAGCCGAGCGGGTGCCGGGGCCGGCGTGAGACCTAGGCGTGTCGAGGCGTTGATGAGCCACCACGCATTTCAGTCAGCGGCACGCCGATCTTGAGTTTTGCCGTTGACGGGACCGCAGGGACACCCGCTAGCTTCGTGGAGCGGCTCTGCCGCGATAAAAAAATTTCTCCATGAGGAAACCCCAGTGAAGCTGTCCCTCCCGCTTGCCTTTGCCTGCGCCGCCCCCCTGCTGTGCGGCCCCCTCGCCGTCCAGGCCAACGATGTCGCCGCGCCGCCCGACGACCGCCGCCCCATCGTCCTGGCGCAGGCCATCCAGCAATCGAAGCCGGCGCTGAGCGCCCAATGTCGAGAAGATCAAGTGCGGCGTTGCAATACGGTTGAAGGGAAGCAGAAGTGCGCGTGCGTTCCAAAAGGAAAATCACCACGCGCCATGAAGGGCAAGCCCCAGACTCTCATCCATGGCAGCGATAACCCTGGGGGCCGGTACTGAGGCCATAAACTCGAGTCGATTGCTGCCGAGACGCTGCCCGTATCTCGGCCCGGGACAGCGAACCAGCCCGCGGCGGAGCCGCTCGAACGGCGCCACCATAAGAAAATCTGTCGATGAGGAAACCCCAGTGAAGAAGAAGTCGCGCCTGCTTGTTCTCACATGCGCCGCAACCCTGCTCTCCAGCCCCGTGGGCGCCCTCGCCCACGATACGGTCTCACCGCTCGACGAAGGCCGCCCCATCGTGCTGGCGCAGGCCACCCAGAAAGCAAAACCAGCGCCGAGTGGCCAGTGTCGGGAAGGCCAAGCATGGCGGTGCAATGCGGTTGAGGGGAAGCAGAAGTGCGCTTGCGTCACGATGTGATCGCCACGGAAAAAATCCTTCCCTAAATCCACCCGGCCCGTAATCCGAATCGATTGAAGTGCTACCCGCGCGCAGCCGGCGGGTGCTGCAATCTGCTGTGGGGCGCGGGGGCTAACCTTGCTTGGGCTCGACCAGGCGGGCTAAGGTCCGCGCAAGCAAGCAAGGAGTCCGGGGAGACGCCCGCATGGCCAGGATCGAGGACCGCGCACCGGCAACGGCAACCGGTGACGCGCCACTCAACGACGACATCGGCGAGGAGCTGCGGCTCCGGATGTATCGCATGCAGGTCGAGATCCGCGAGGCCGAGCAGCGGGCCTACGACCTGTTCCTGCAGAACCTGGTGAAAGGTACGTCGCACCTCTCGCTGGGCCAGGAGGCGGTGGCCACCGGCTTCGCCGCCGCCATGCAGGCGGGCGATCTGTCGTTCTGCACCTACCGCGGCCATGCCCACACGCTGGCCCGCGGCGTGCCCATCGAGCGGGTGCTGGGCGAGCTGATGGGGCGCGATATTGGCCTGATGCGCGGCAAGGGCGGCTCCATGCACCTGACCTCCGCCGAGCACGGCGTGATGGGCTCCTACGCCATCATCGGCGCGCACCTGCCGATCGCCTGCGGCGCCGCCTGGCGCGCCCAGTACAAGGGCGCCAGGGACGTGAGCGTGTGTTTCTTCGGCGACGGCACCACCAACATCGGCGCCTTCCACGAGGCCCTCAACTTCGCCGCGGTATGGAAGCTGCCGGTGGTGTTCGTGTGCGAGAACAACCTCTACATGGAATACACCCCCATCGGCGACGTGATCCCGGTCCAGCACCCCGCCGCCAGCCGCGCCGCCGCCTATGGGCTGGAGCCCATCCTCGTCGACGGCCAGGACGCCGATGCGGTCTATCGGGCGGCCGCTGCGGCCTATGACAAGGCCCGCGCCGGCGGTGGCCCGTCGCTGATCGAGTGCCTGACCTACCGCTACAGCGGCCACTCCCGCGCCGACCCCGCCAAGTACCGCCCCGAGGGCGAGCTCGACCGCTGGAAGGAGCGCGACCCCATCAAGCTCTACCGCAAGCGCCTGCAGCAGTTCGGCATCGCCGAGGCGGCCATTACCGCCATCGAGGCCGACGTGAAGGCCCGGGTGGACGACGCCACCGAGACGTGCAAGGCCTCTCCACCGCCGCCGCTCGACATCATCACGACCGATGTTTACGCCGATGGAGGCTGGGCATGGCGGAACTGACCTACCGCGACGCGGTCGCGCGCGGCATCGCCCAGGAGATGGCGCGCGACCCGGACGTGGTGTTCCTCGGCGAGGACGTGGCCAAGGCCGGCGGCGTGTTCAAGACCACGGTGGGCCTGCTCGACCAGTTCGGGCCGGTGCGGGTGCGCGATACGCCGATCTCCGAGCAGGCGATCCTCGGCGCCGCCATGGGCGCGGCCATGACCGGCTTGAAGCCCATCGCCGAGATCATGTTCTCCGACTTCCTGGCGGTGTGCTTCGACTACATCGCCAACGAATTCCCCAAGTCCCGCTACATGTCGAACGGCCAGCTCAAGTGCCCGCTGGTCGTCCGCACCGGCAACGGCGCCGGCTCGCGCTTCGGCGCCCAGCACAGCCAGAGCGTCGAGAACTGGGCCATGATGATCCCCGGCCTCAAGGTGGTGGCCCCCTCCACCCCGCGCGACGTCATCGGCCTGATGGCGGCGGCGGTGCGCGATCCCGACCCGGTGATCTTCTTCGAGCACAAGTCGCTCTACGCCGTGAAGGGCGAGGTGCCCGACGGCGAGATCGTTGACGCCCTTGGCACCGCCAGGATTGTCCGCCCCGGCCGCGACGCCACCATCGTGGCCTTGGCGCTGATGGTGCCGCGGGCGGTGGAGGCCGCAGAGCGGCTGCAGGCGGAGCACGGCATCGACTGCGAGGTGATCGACGTGCGCTCGCTGGTGCCACTCGACACCCGGACCATCCTCGGCTCCGTGGGCCGCACCCACCGCCTCTTCACCGTCGAGGAGAACCCGCGCCTGTGCGGCTGGGGCGCCGAGATCGTCTCCATCGTCGCCGACGAGGCCTTCTACGACCTCGACGGCCCTCCGGTGCGCATCACCACGCCGCACCTGCCGCTACCGGCGGCGGATACGTTGGAGGATGCCGTGCTGCCCAGCGCGGAGCGGATCGTGGACCGGGTGAAGCGAGCGATGTGATCATTGCGAACGACCGCGCTCGCCCTCGTGGTGAGACCTGCAGTAGGAAAACGGCTTCAGACGAGGTGATCCGGATGTCAAAACTCGATCCAGCTCCAACGGCGCGGGTCGAGGAGATGCCAGTCTCCCGGATCGAGTTCCTCGGGGAGCAAGACGGCCCATCGGAACGGAAACTCAAAAGCCATTTGACTGCATTGTTCCAGCATCAAGGGGGCATCCATCGCGCGTATTTGGCCCGGGTATTCCACGCTGCTTCCAATTCGGTCTGCCTTTGCCTCTACGCCGATGCGCCTGACCCTGGAACGGTTGGCAAGATCGGGCAGATCTTCGCTGCGATGTTCGGAGCACCTCAGCATCTGGATATCTTGTTCTTGGACGATGACCAGGAGACCGAATTGGCAAGGTTCTGCAAGCCATTTTGGTCAATGCCGTAGCCTGCCTCACCGCAACGCGTGCGATCCGGGAAGGTCGCGCGTCGGTGCAGAAGACACCTCATCGTGAGGCCCGCGGGGAGCGCGCATCGGCGCAATACGGGCTATCGCCCTATTGCGCCCTACGGTCCTGCCGCGAGCATCTCTACTTGGGACCAGCTCCCCTACGTTTCTCCGTGACGTGCGATCCGATCGTAGAGCGCGACCTTCGTAACCTAGGTTTGCCGCTAGGCAGGCTGACGCTCGCGTCACGGGCGACGAACCGACCCGCCCTCACATCACGCGGACCATGCACGGCATTGTGCGCCGCCCTGTCGAAGGCCTCCTGAGCTTTGGCAACGTCGATGATTCTGGCCATCAGTCATCCCATTTCTCGGCGGGCTGGCAGCTGCCCTTCCAAGCTTTCCACTCCTTGACCAGAGGCCGATACAGCCTTTCAAAGCAAGGGGCTGCGGCGCATTCTGGTTACGGCCGCAGTCGTAGGGTGCAATAAGGCGAAGCCGCATTGCACCGATTTTCAGGTCTTACGAGGGCTGTCGCAGATCGGCGCGATACGGGCTGACGCCCTATTGCGCCCTACGCCTACGCCGTGAACAGCTCCGCCACGGTCAGCTCGATTCCGGGCGGCGACAGCATCAGGCTGCCTTCGTTGACCAGCGATCTCAGGGGCGTGCCGTCGGCCTGGCGGCTGAGGTGGATCACCGGCGGGCCTGCGGGATCGACGATCAGGTAGTGGTGAACGCTGGGCAGGCTGAAATAGCCGTCGCGCTTCACGGCCTCATCGAACTTGCGCGTCGAGGGTGAGGCGACCTCGACCAGGATGACAGGGTTGGGTGTCTCGAGGGCGTCATCCGGCAGCTTTGGACCGCAATAGACGAGTGCATCGGGGCCGTGCATGACATGGCGCGAGATGCGCACGCCCGCGCCGTCGGCCAGCACGTGGCAAGGCAGACCCGCTTTCCGGACTGCCCGAAGGAGGGCCACGTAAACCGCGGCTTTGATCTCGATATGACCCGTCCGCTCCGGAGGCATGGCGTAGGGCACCCCGTTGTAGAGCTCCCAGCGGCCTTCCCGTCCCTCGGCCCAGGCCAGGAACTCGTCGACGGTCATTTTTCGCTGCGCCAGCGTGCTCATGCTCGTCTCTTTAGCACGCGTACTCCGT
>DATMZP010000158.1:0-3698 GCA_035573595.1 Hyphomicrobiaceae bacterium | reverse complement strand
CTGGCGGTGTGCACCAACAAGCTCGAAGGGCTGTCGCGCTCGCTGCTGCGCCAGCTGGCCCTGCACGAGCGCTTCGCAGCCATCGCCGGCCGCGACACCTTCGACGTGTTCAAGCCCGCGCCCGGCCATCTCACCGGCACCATCGCAATGGCGGGGGGACGACCTGAAAGGGCGGTGATGGTAGGCGACAGCGAAGTGGATATTGCCACGGCGGCCGCGGCCGGCGTGCCCTCGATCGGCGTCACCTTCGGCTACACGACCGTGCCCGTGCGCGATCTCGACCCCGCCGCCGTGATCGACCACTACGGCGAGTTCATGGGGGCGCTGGATACAGCGCTGGGCGTGAGTGGTGAGATGGTGAGGTGGTGAGGTCTGACGACGCCGGTGACCATGCCGCTGCGACCGTCGCGGGTGGAGAGCGAGGGGCGGCGCAGGCCCCGCCCGTCATTCGCCATCTTACCATTCACCATCTCACCTGGCAGGGGCCACATCAGTTGAGGCGGCCCTCGGACCGGGGCCGTTCGGAGCGCGTCTGCATCGCCTGCAGGGCATCGTCGGCGAGCGTCTTGCCGAGCTTGGTGATCTCCTCAAGTTCGCCCTGGTAGTCGGCCACTGCGCCCTGGAAGAACTCGGCGTAGACACCGTACACGTCCCGGATCGACTTGCAGGCCGCCAGCTGCTGGGGCACGCCCAGATCCTTCTCCAGGCGCCGGTTGAGGAAGTCTGCCCAGCTCCGGTTCATGGCTGCGAGGTTCTCGTAGACCTTGCCGTTCACCTGCGCCATCGCCGCCAGGGCGGGGCGGTTCAGCTCCATCAAGGCCTCGAGTCCGAACGGCGCGGCGAGAGCGGGAAAGCCCTCGGCGCGCCCGCCATTGGTCTTGTCAGGCATGTCGTTCTCCGCTGCTAAGGGGTTTGAGGGACGCCAGCCCGACGTGACCTTACGTCGCAAAGACAAGTCTTTCCAGGGAGAGATTCGACAGAGCGAGCGTTGAGTGAAGGCAGGGGTGTCGAACCGTTGCGCGAGCCCTGAAACCTGATCCTCAAACGGGCGTTCTGCTTGATTCGAAAGCTTCGAGCTCGGCCCGCAGCGGCAGCCCGGCGCGCGAGCCGAGCCGCGTGCACTTGAGCGCGGCCGCGGCGGCAGCCAGCCGCACGCTTTCGGCCGCGGACCGGCCTTCGGCCAGCATCAGGGCGAAGGTGCCGTGGAAGGCATCGCCGGCGCCGGTGGTATCCGTCACGCTGACGCTGAAGGCCGGCGTGTGGCCGCCGCCGGTGCGCTCACGCCAGAGATAGCCCTCCGCCCCCAGCGTGACGCCGGCGTGGCGGGGGCCGAGGGTGAGCACGTGCTCCAGCCGTTCGGCGTCGGTGCCGGCAGGAGCGAAGTCGCGCAGCGCCGGCGCGGAGAAGATGGCGTAGTCGGTGAGCTGCAACAGGCCAGGCAGCGCCTCGCGGGCGCCGAGATCGGCGTCCAGCAGGGTCGGCACCCGGTCCTTGCGGGCCTGGGCGAAGACCGCGCGCACGCCTTCGAGCCAGCGCACGTCGCCGACCACGGCGTGGGCGCTCTTGACTCGCTCCAGGGGCAGCCAGCTGGTCCCCGACGGCATGCCGGCATCGCGCTGGCCGACGATCAGCCGCTCGCCCTTGTCGTCGACGATGATGGCCGAGGTGGAGGAGCGCGCCCCCTCGAAGGCCTGCACATAGCGCACGTCCACGCGCTCGGCGCGCAGGCCGGCGCGGATGGTGTTGCCGACATTGTCGTCGCCGACTCGGCTCCACAGCTCCGCCCCGCCGCCCAGCCTCGCGATGGCCACCGCGGCGTTGGCCGCCATGCCTCCGCCGGTCTCGATATGCTCCAGCGCCCGCACCTTCGTGGGCTGTGCCGGAAAGGCGTCGATGCGATAGATGCGGTCGAGCGCCGCATGTCCAACACAGATAATACGCTTAGCTGCTGCCATTCGGGCCGCCTTCCGGCCGCCGGCACCTTTGCCGGGGTCCAATCCGCCGCCGCCACCTTAGTCATTGTCGGCCCCCGCGAAAAGCCGATGACCCGCAAATGCGGCCAGGAAATGTCACATTGGGCCTGATCCAAACCGCAGTGGGCAGCGTAACGGCTTTGCATCAGGGCTCTGCTGTGGGCTATGTTGGACCTACCAATCACCTCAGGAACGGGCGGAGAACCCCCGCTCAGCGTTCATCGCGGCATCATGGCAGACCTCCTGCAGCGCATTGCCGAGCGGGCTGACCCGGCGGCTTTTCGCGAGCTGTACGAGGCCTATGGGCCGCGGGTGAAGGCCTACATGATGCGCCAGGGTGCGGACGCCGGCACGGCCGAGGACCTGGCGCAGGAGACCCTGCTCACGGTCTGGCGCAAGGCGGCGCTCTACGCCGGTGACAGGGGTAGCATGACGACCTGGGTCTTCGCCATCGCCCGCAACCTCAGGATCGACCGGCTCCGCCGGGAGGTGCCGTGGCAGCAGCTCCCCGAGGGGCGCTTGACCGAAGCCTCATCGGAGCCGCTGCCCGACGAGGCCATGGCCGAGAAGGAGCGGCAGGAGCGGGTGCAGGCGGCCCTGGCCGAGTTGCCCCCGGAGCAGAAGGACGTGGTGATACTGGCGTATCTGGAAGGCCTCTCGCACAGCGAGATCGCGGAGAGGCTTGGGCTGCCGCTCGGAACCGTGAAGTCCCGCATGCGCATCGCCTATCAGAAGATCCGTCAGACGCTCGAGAGTCTGGAATGACAATCACCCGACACCTGGACGACTCGACGCTCATGAGCTTCGCCGCCGGCTCCCTGCCGGAGGCGTTGGCGGTGGTTGCCGCCGCGCACCTGTCCGTCTGCCCGCGCTGCCGCGACGAGGTGGCCACGATGGAGATGCTGGGCGGCGCCCTCCTGGGCGGCCTGCCGGGGGCCGCCATGCGCTGCCCGCTGCCCGCTGCGCCCGAGATCGAGCGCCATGCTTCACCCGGCTCGCCGGCCGTGGCCCCGCCGGGCACCGCCCGGGGAGCGGGCCGGAGAGCGGCCCGGGGAGCCGCCCTGGGCGAGGTCCCCGATCCGCTGGCCCGGCTGATCGGCAACGATCTCGACGGCCTGCGCTGGCGCTGGGTGGCTCCCGGCTCCTGGCTGCGGCATGTGCCGATCGGCAACGGCCGGCTGCATCTTTTCAAGTGCTCGCGGGACGTCATGCTGCCCGAGCACGGGCACGAGGGCAGCGAGATCACCATGGTGCTGCGAGGCACGATATCCGACAGCACGGACCTCTACCGTGTCGGCGACGTGTGCGACATCGACGACAGCATCGAACATGCTCCTGTGGCGGGAACGGACGGTTGCATCTGCGTGGTGGCGCAGGACCGTCCGCCGCGTTTTCGCAGCCTGATCGTGCGGCTGGCGCGGCCGTGGCACGGCATGTAGTGCCACAGCTGCGCCACGGTTTCGTCAGTCGTCGCGCTTCTTTCTCTTGTCGTCCTCGTCGTCGTCCCGGTCCTCTTGCTCGCCATCCTCCTCGTCGTCGTCGGCGATCGCCTCGCGGATCATCTCCACGATCTGCTCCTCGCCCTCGGCCTGGGTCTCGACGGGCCACTCGCCGAGCACCGTCTCGCCCTGCTTGAACACCACCTTGAAGGGAAGCTCTCCGCCGGGGTTCTCGACAACGTCCGCCGTCACGAAGGCCATGTCAGGCTCCATCGGTTGATTCGTG
>DATMZP010000157.1:0-6359 GCA_035573595.1 Hyphomicrobiaceae bacterium | reverse complement strand
GGACCGGCGCACCACGGCCCTGATCGGGCCGAGCGTCGGTCTCATGCGCAATCTCGGGGTTTGGGAGGCGAGCATCCGGCAGTCGACAGTCGGCAGTCGGGCATCGGAGCAAGCACAGGACCCGACTGCCGATGCCCGACTGCCGACTGCTGCGATCGAAGCCCTGCGCATCGCCGACGACCGCGGCAGGCTGGTCCGGGCGCCGGAAATGCTGTTCCGGGCGGCGGAGATCGGGCTCGAAAGCTTCGGGGTCAATCTGCCCAATCCGGCGCTGCTGGCGGCGCTCGACGCCGCGGCGGAACGAGCGCCCGGGCTCACCCGGGTGGCCACCGCACGGGTCGTGGGCATCGAGCCGGGCGCGGCCGGCGTGCGCCTCAGACTGGCCGAGGGTGGGGCCGTGGATGCCCTCCTGGCGGTGGCGGCCGACGGGCGGGCGTCGGACGCCCCGGCGGCGGCCGGCATTGCCGTCAGCGCCTGGGACTACCCGCAGGCGGCCATCGCCACGAGCTTCGCCCACAGCCGGCCGCACCATCGGACCGTCAACGAGTTGCATCGGCCTGCAGGACCGCTGACCACGGTGCCGCTGCCCGGCCGCCGCTCGGCGCTGGTGTGGGTGGAGGAGCCGGGCGAGGCCCGGCGGCTGGCGGGCCTCGCCGAAGCGGTCTTCGCTGCGGAGCTGGAGGAGCGGCTGCAGGGCATCCTGGGCACCGTCGGCGATGTGGGGCCGCGGGCGGTGCATGCGCTCGGCGGCCGGCGCACGGAGCGCATGGGCGCGGCCCGCATCGCCCTGGTGGGCGAGGCCGCCCACGTGGTGCCGCCCATCGGCGCCCAGGGCCTGAACCTGGGGCTGCGCGATGCCGCCGCGCTCGCCGACTGCGTCGCCGGGGCCAAGGCTCGGGGTGAGGATATCGGCGGGGAGGCCACACTGGCCACCTACACCAAGGCGCGGGCCGGGGATGTGCTGGCTCGCTCGGTCTCCATCGATCTCCTCAACCGCTCCCTGCTCCTTGAGCTTCTCCCCCTCGACATGCTGCGCGGGGCCGCTGCCCACGCCCTCGCGAGCTTCCCGGCGTTGCGAAAGTTGCTGATGCAGCAGGGGATGGGGCTGGCAGGGCCGTTGCCCAGTCTCATGCAGTGACGCGAGGTGGTGAGTGGTGAGATGGTGAGTGTGCTCCGAGCATGCGGACACGCCTGCTTTCCACAATCGAGGCCGGAACGGGAATGGTCGGGGTTGGGATGCGGGACCAATGCGAGTCCGATAAAGGGTTAATCCAGAATGAAGAACGTGCTTGGCTTCTGGTCCGGATGTAGAGATGCCCCGCGCCGTCTGCACAGGCCCACACTCACCACCTCACCACTCACTATCTCACCGGTCCATCCCACCGGTGTGGCGCCGAATACGCGGTGAGGCGCGGTTTCCGTCATCGAGGCCCGAAATGGATTGGTGAGCCTTGAGACGGTGGGATAGTGAGCGCCCCCATATAGGGCGACAACGAGGAACGTGCTAGGTCCCCGGCGGGGAAGTAAAGACGCTCCCCACGCCACCCACCTTCGCAGGCCCGCACTCACCACGCACCGTCTCGCCCCTTGTCTCCAGACCTGACCGCCCGCCTCATCGACCTGCGCCAGCGCGTGGAATACGTGGCCCTGCGGCTGCTCGCGGCCATCGTCCGGGCGCTGCCGCTGGAGGTGGCCGCCAGCGTCTCGGGCCGGCTGTGGCGGCTCGCCGCACCCTTCAACCGCCGGCACCGGCGGGCGCTTGCCAACCTCGCCATCGCCTTCCCCGAGAAGACCCCGCGCGAGCGCGAGCGGATCGCGCGGGGCATGTGGGAGAACCTGGGCCGGGTGATGGCCGAGACCATGCAGATCGACCGCATCATTGCCGAGCCTGACCGCATCCAGCTGATGCCGGCCAGCGAGCGGGTGTTCGTGCGTTACAGGGACAAGATGGGCCCGGCCATCGGCGTGACCCTGCACATGGGCAACTGGGAGCTGGCGGCCTGGCCGATGACGATGGCCGGCAACAACCCGGCGGCTGTCTACCGCTCGGTCAACAATCCCTACGTGGACCGCTACCTGCGGGGCTTGCGGCGCGACCTCTATCCCGGCGGGCTGCTGGGCAAGGGGCGCGTCAACGGCAGCCGCGAGGAGGGGCAGAAGACCGCGCGCTTGATCACCGATTTCGTGCGCAAGGGCGGCCGGCTTGGCCTCGTGTGCGACCTCTACGACCGCACCGGCATTGCCGTTCCGTTCTTCGGCAAGCCGGCGCCGTCGGTGGCCATCGCCGGAATGATCGCGCGCCGGGTGGGCGCCCGCATCTGGCTCTGCCGTTGCCGGCGGCAGGGCCGGGAGAGCCGCTTCACCATCGAGATCAAGGAACTGAAGGTGCCGCGCACCGCCAACCCCGCCGAGGACGTGAAGTGGGTGACGGCCGCCATGCAGCGCCAGTTCGAGGCCTGGATCCGAGAGGAGCCGGAGCAGTGGATGTGGAGCAACCGGCGTTGGAGCTAGCGATCAGCGTCCGTCAACCCGGAATGGCCGGATCAACCAGAGCGAACCGCTTCTCGATATCGCGCAGCCGCACCTCCATACGCAGCATATGCGTGTCGTGGGAGGCGAGAATATTCAGCATGGCCGCCTGATGCGTGCGGATCTCAGTGAGCGCATCGATGACCCTGTCGAGCTTCTCATCGACGCGGCGGAAGCGCTCGTGCACAAACCCCTTCAGGTCCGATTCGTTCGCCATATGTTCACCGTAGCCGAGCCCTGCCACCAAGACGAGCACTTATTCAGTGGCCGGAAACGGCCCTGCATATTGCCGCTTGGCTAACGGATTTGCGCTCGGCCATGGCTAGCAGCGCGCAATCTGTGCAATACCCAACCCCTATCACTCACCACCTCACCAGTCCCCACCTCACCCACTCACCATCTCGCCCCATGCCACGCCCCCCCGCCAAGCACTTCGCCCCCCTCGCCATCGGCGCGCCGGAGCCCTGCCGGCAGCCGCCCGTACGGCTGGAGCGCATGATCCACTTCGTGCCGCCGCATATCGAGAAGATCCGGGCGCGGGTGGGGGAGCTGATCTCCCAGGTGGATGTGGTCCTGGGCAACCTCGAGGATGCCATCCCCGCCGACGCAAAACGGGCCGCGCGGGCGGGGTTCATCGCCATGGCCCAGGCGCACGACTTCGGGCCGACCGGGCTGTGGACGCGCATCAATGCCCTCAACTCGCCGTGGGCGCTGGACGACATCCTGGAGATCGTACCCGCCGTCGGCGCCAAGCTCGATGTGATCATGCTGCCCAAGGTCGAGGGACCGTGGGATATCCATTATCTCGACCAGCTGCTGGCCCAGCTGGAGGCCCGGCACAGCCTGCCCAAGCCGATCCTGATCCATGCCATCCTGGAGACGGCCGAGGGCGTGAACAATGTGGAGGCCATCGCCGCAGCCAGCCCCCGGATGCACGGCATGAGCCTGGGGCCGGCCGATCTTGCCGCCTCGCGCGGCATGAAGACCACGCGGGTTGGCGGCGGGCATCCGGCCTACGGCGTGCTGGCGGACCCTGGACCGGCCGGCAGCCCCCGCGCCTTCTTCCAGCAGGATCTCTGGCACTACACCCTGGCGCGCATGGTGGATGCCTGCGCGGCTCACGGCCTCAAGCCGTTCTACGGGCCGTTCGGCGACTTCGCCGATCCGGACGCCTGCGAGGCACAGTTCCGCAACGCCTTCCTGCACGGCTGCGCCGGGGCCTGGAGCCTGCACCCGAGCCAGATCGAGGTCGCCAAGCGGGTGTTCAGCCTCGATCCGGCCGAGGTGGCCTTCGCCAAGCGGATCGTGGAGGCCATGCCCGACGGCAGCGGGGCCGTCATGATCGACGGCAAGATGCAGGACGACGCCACCTGGAAGCAGGCCAGGGTGATCCTCGACCTGGCAAGGCTGGTCGCGGCCAGGGATCCGGAGCGGAAGGCGCTGTACGGGTTATAGGAAGGGAGTAGGGAATGGGGAGTGACGTTGCAGCCCAATTCCCTATTCCCTACTCCCCATTCCCCCATTCCCCCTCTCGTCTTACTTGCCTCATTGACCGCCGCGCGCCCGAGCGGCTATCGACGCCGCCACACTCACACGGGGCAGGGATGGACAAGGTCAGGCACGCCAAGTACCGCGTGGGCCAAGTGGTGCGCCACCGCATCCACGAGTTCCGTGGTCTCATCTTCGACGTCGACCCGGTGTTCAACAACAGCGAGGAGTGGTGGCTGGCAATCCCGGCCGAGATGCGCCCGCGCAAGGACCAGCCGTTCTATCACCTGTTCGCCGAGAACGCCGAGACCGAGTACATCGCCTACGTCTCGGAGCAGAACCTGCTGCCCGACGTCTCGGGCAGGCCGCTGCGCCACCCGCAGATCGCCGAGCTGTTCGCTGTCGGCGATGACGGCACGTACCGTTTCCGGCTTGCGCATTGAGCCGGCTGCCCCTCCCTTGGCGATCGCTTGCCCCGAACGAGAAAGGCCGCCCGGGAGGGCGGCCCGCTCGACACGGACTCAAGATGGCGAGGGCCCGAAGAAGCAGACGAGTCGTCTACTTCTTCTTATCAGCCGGCTTGCCGGGGGGGGCGACGTTGGGCTGCATCTTGCTGAGCTCGTCCTGCTTGGTCTTGAACTCGGCCAGCATCGCCTTGCGGCGCTCGTAGATCTCCTTCATGAGCTCACCGCGCGCCTCGGCGAACTTCTTCGTGTCCGTCGGCGCGTTCGCGAGCGCCTGCGGGAAGCCCGAGAGCGACACCGGCTGTGCCACCCGCCCGAACTGGACGTGGGCCGACTGCACCACGAAGCCCGCGCCGCCCTTCAGCTTGCCGAGAAGCTCGGCGTTGGCCTCGACCTCGGCGTTGCAACCCGTCGCGCCGCAGAACGTGTAGGTGAGCGGGATCGTGGCGGCCTTGAGCTTCTCCTCGTCGGCCTTCTCGAGCTTCTCGTTCTTGAGCAGCTTGTCCCACAGATCCTTCGGGAACACGGTGACGCCGAGGCCCGCAGGCAGCACCACGCCCAGCGGCACGGTGAGCTGGAGGGACTGCTTCTCCTGCCCGTCGATCTTGACCTGGTGGTACTTGGCCGAGACCATCACCATGCCGTTCTCGGGATGGATCTGCTCGGTCAGGGTGACGCAGGCGTCGACGTCCTTCGTCAGGTCCTTGCCGTCCTTGTCCTTGCCCTTGATCTGGTTCTTCTCGCACAGCTTCACCCACGAGCCTTCCGGCGCCTTGACATTGGCTGCCTTGGCATCCTTCTTCGCCTGGGCGGAGGCCGGCTGCGGCTGGCCGACATTGAGAAGAAGCGCGCCGCCGAGCGCTGCGGTGATCGCGATGGCGCCGACGCGCGCAAACCGTGCACCAACCCCAGAGTGCAGAAACGAACTTGCCATCTTGCTGTTGACCTTTCCCTGCAAAATCGGTCCCGTGCCCACGGCGGCCCGATTGGAGATTTGATTTCGTGTGAGCTGCGCGTGGGCTGCAATAAGGGGCGGATTAAGGCAATCCCATGACGGGTTGTGGAGGACCGAGAGCCCGATGGCGTTGCGGCTAGACGCACGTGGCCAGCAAGCAACGCGGTGCCGAACTGCGGGCGGCGCCGGCGAAACCTGCACGCCGGCGAGCACGGCTCGCTCTGCAGCATCCGCATACCTCGGGCGGCCGTTCGCGCGCCGTGTGGCCCGTGCCTTGTGCGCCCTCGCCTTCGCGATTGTGCTTGCGCGGACAGCGACAGCTGAGCCGGTGCACGCCATCGCCATGCACGGGCTGCCCAAGCATCCGCCCGGATTCAGCCATCTTCCCTACGTCAACCCGGACGCGCCACGCGGCGGCCGGCTGGTGCTGGGCCAGCAGGGCACCTTCGACAGCCTCAATCCTTTCGTGGTCAAGGGTCGGGCGGCGGCGGCCCTGCGGAACTATGTCTACGAGAGCCTGCTCGCCCGCAGCGGCGACGAGCCGTTCACCCTCTACGGCCTGATCGCTGAGAGCATCGAGGTGCCGCCCGACCGTTCGTCCGCCACCTTCCATCTCCGCCCCGAGGCCCGCTTCGCCGACGGCCAGCCGGTCACGCCGGACGACGTGCTGTTCAGCCACGCCTTCCTGAAGGACAAGGGCTATCCCTTCTACCGCGAGCACTACCGCAAGGTATCCGCCATCGAGAAGATCGGCGACCGCAGCGTGCGCTTCACGTTCAACGCCGCCGGCGACCGCGAGATACCGCTGATTCTGGGGCTGATGCCGATCCTGCCGCGCCACAAGTTCGACGGGGAGCCGACGCTGGAGCCGCCCCTCGGCAGCGGGGCCTACCGGGTGGCGCACGTCGATCCGGGCCGCTCCG
>DATMZP010000156.1:0-3850 GCA_035573595.1 Hyphomicrobiaceae bacterium | reverse complement strand
AGTCCGTGCGCCAGAGCTGGGAGCTGCTGTCGGGGCGCCACGGCGGCACGCTCGGCACCCTCAAGCCGCGGGTCGTCGCCCCGCGCGGGGAGGGCGGCGTCTACCGCCTGCTGGCCGGTCCCCTGCCCACCAAGGCCGACGCGGAGCGCATCTGCTCCCAGCTCGGCGTCGGCGCCAAGGCCTGCTTCGCCACCCAGTACGCCGGCACGCCGCTATAGCGGGCGCCTCGCCTCACTCCCAGCATCGAGCGCGGCGGCAAGCACCTTGCCGCCGCGGGTCGCTTTGGCGATTGTGGCGGCATCGGCTCAGCGAAGTCGCGCACCGCACGCTTGCGCCTTACGGCTCCAGGAGCACCGCGAAGGGCTCCTCAAGCGTACGCTTCAGCAGCGCGCGATACTGCGCGTACATACTGTGACCCGTATGAATGCGCCCGAAGTGGGCTTGAGCCAGCGCCTTCAACGGCACCAGCGCAATCGGCGTGGATACCGGAATGAGGTGGGCCCCCCGCCCGACCTGCAGCGTCGTCAGGATACCGTGCATCTCCTTGTTGATGCTCGGCCGTCCCACGACAATGAGCCGGTACTGCCCATGCTCGTTGGTCACGAGATAGATGTGGCCCGAGAAGCTCGGCACGGAGACGACGCCCTGCTGCGAGAAGGCCGCGTCGAGGCGCTCCGACTCCCGGAACGCCAGGCTTGAGCGGTCGGCGTCCCAGAAGATCTCGGTGCGGTAGGCGAAGATCGCGGCCTTGTCGCCGAACGACGGCCGAATCGTCAGATAGGCTCCTTCGATCCAGGTCACGGCCGCGCGCGCGTAGCTGCCGACCTCGTCCGGAGCCAGCTCGGGCGAGCCCGCAGGCTCCGGCGTCGGCGCTGGGTCGGCCTCCCCGCGCAGCGAGACGCCCAGAGCCTGCTCGAGGCGCACCATGGTCGCCAGCGTGAACGGCCGGCGACCCGATAAGGCCTTCTCCAGGGTCGAGAGGCTGATTCGCGCCTGCTGCGCGAGCTGCTGCCTGGACAGGCGGCGGCGCGCCAGCTCCTCCAGCACGATGGCTGCCGGCGTTCGGCCCTCTCCATTGCCCCCGTGGCGGTCGGCGCTTCGGCGCATCGCTGGTCCATCGTCAAAGCCCGTACTGGCCTTCACATATCCGTACCCCGGCGACCGCCGCAAGTCGGCAGGAGGCGGACTTGTGCGCCAGTTTGGCGAACGTCACGGAAGTCCTGGGCAGGCCTCAAGGGCAGCATGGGCAGACTTGCACGTCCACGCCATTCCAAGGGAGGCCTAAGGAAGGCCCGAGGGAGACCCATGAAACGTCCTCTGAGATTGCTCATTGCCGCCAGTCTGGCGACGGCGTGTCTGCTGCTCGCCGGCGTGGTCGCCTATTCAGGCAGCTATGGGCTGAGCGCCATCGCGCGCCGCGACCTCTTGATCTGGGGCGCGACCAAAGCCGACGACGAGCGGCTCTCGCCATCCATCCGACTCGCGCTGCAGCCGCATCCTCCGGAGGCCAAGGCCGGCCCGTTCTCGTGGCAGCGTCTCGATCAGGGCTTCGAGGTCGGCGAGATGCCGGTCGTCGCAGCCGGCGCCGAGGTCGACCGCATCCTGCTCGCCCGCATCGACCCGGCGCATTACAGGTTCCAGGTCCGGAACCGGCCGAGCGGCGACCGCGACTCGCTCGACTGGATGAGGGAGCTCGGGGCCGTCCTCGTCATCAACGGCAGCTACTTCACGCGCTACGGGACGCCGGCCACGCCGCTCATCAGCGACCGCGTCCTTTCCGGGCCGACCGAGTACGAGGCCACGCACGGCGCATTCGTGGCATCGGCCACCTTTGTCGGGATTCGCGATCTCGCCCAGCTGCAGTGGCGCCAGGCGCTGCGGGACGCCGATCACGGCCTTGTCTCCTATCCCTTATTGATCGGCGCCGACGGCCGGAGCCGGTCCAAGGGCGACGCGCGCTGGCTGGCGAACCGCAGCTTCGTCGCCCAGGACGAGGCGGGTCACATCGTCCTCGGCACCACCAAGGACGCCTTCTTTTCCCTGGATCGCCTGGCGGCATTCCTGCGCGAGGCGCCGCTGGCGTTGAAGCTGGCGCTCAACCTCGACGGCGGCCCCATCGCCTGCCAGGCCATCGCGCTCAAGGACTTCAAGCGGGACTTCTGCGGTCAATGGGAGATGGCCAGCCACTACGGCGAGCTGAGGGTCCTCAGGCCCGTGCTCGGGCTCCGCCGATGGGGCCTGCCGATTGCGCTGGCCGTGCTGCCCAAATGACGGGCCGCTTGTCATAGCCGGCCACGTCGCCACATTCTGGATCAGGTGATGCAGAACCGTGGCGAGGCGATGAGCGAGACGGCGGCCCTTGTGTTGTTCTCCGGCGGGCAGGACTCCACGGTCTGCCTCGCCTCGGCGCTGGAGCGATACAGCCGGGTCGAGACGGTGGGTTTCAGCTACGGCCAGCGGCACGCCGTGGAGCTGACCCAGCGCGGCGTCGTGCGCGAGGCCCTCGCCTCCAACTATCCCAGGTGGGCCGCGCGGCTCGGGCCGGACCACGTGCTCGATCTCGCCACCCTCGGCCAGATCAGCGACACGGCGCTCACCCGCGACGCCGCCTTCGAGATGACGGCCGCCGGCCTGCCGAACACGTTCGTACCCGGCCGCAACCTCCTGTTCTTCACCTACGCCGCCGCGCTCGCCTACCGCCGCGGCATCCGCGCCTTGGTCGGCGGCATGTGCGAGACCGACTACTCGGGCTACCCCGACTGCCGCAACGACACGCTCCAGGCCTTGGCCGGGGCGCTCTCGCTTGGCATGGACACGCCCTTCTCCATCGAGACGCCGCTGATGTGGATCGACAAGGCCGGCACCTGGGAGATGGCCGGGCAGCTGGGCGGCGCGCCGCTCGTCAACCTGATCGTCGAGCACACCCATACATGCTACACCTCCGACCGCACCACCCGGCACGCCTGGGGCTACGGCTGCGGCAAATGCCCGGCATGCGGGCTGCGGGCAAGAGGATGGGACACGTGGGCCAGCAGGCGCTGATCTTCTACTTCAAGGATATTGCCGAACGCGCGGACGAGATGGGGCTGGACGACCTCGACGCGCTCGTCGCCCTGCAGGAGCAGCTGGCGCAGGTCATCGAGCCCCGCGGCATCGGCGAGGTGGACGGCAACGAGATCGCCGTGGACGGCTCGGAGGGCTCGCTCTACGCCTACGGTCCCGACGCGCGGGCCATCCTGCAGGCCGCCCTGCCGGTGGTGTGCCGGTCGCCGCTGGCGGCGGGCGGGCACGTCTATCTGCGCTACGGCGAGCTCGACGACGCGGACGCGGCGGAGGAGACGTTCCTGCTCTCCGACCTGTGCGCCAGCCGCAACGCGTGACAGCAAGGGAGCGGACGCGCCGGATGCCCACCCGCGAGGATCTTGTCCGCGCCATCGACATCGCCCTCGCCGGCGACTGGGCCGGCGCGCACGAGATCGTGCAG
Organism: Hyphomicrobiaceae bacterium; assembly: GCA_035573595.1. Lineage (GTDB taxonomy): Bacteria > Pseudomonadota > Alphaproteobacteria > Rhizobiales > Hyphomicrobiaceae > AWTP1-13. The sequence continues at coordinate 366 of DATMZP010000156.1, read as the reverse complement.
CAGGACGAGACCGACCCCACCTACTGCTGGGTGCACGCCGTGCTGCACAAGATCGAAGGCGATGCCGCCAACGCCCGCTACTGGTACCGCCTCTCCGGCCAGTCCTACGAGGCCTACGCCGACCCCAAGGTGGAGCTCACCGCCATCAAGGCGGTGCTGACGTATTGAAGCCGCGAATGGCGAACGGCGAATGGTGAGTGGCGAATGGAGGCCGACCATTCGCTATTGGCCATTCGCCATTCGCCGCGCTTTCTCCCCCGCCCGCCGTGTACGTCCAACCACAGCCCATCGAATCAGCTTAGGTTGCGGCCGCAAACCGCTCCGGGGTCCACGTATGGGACTGGCGCAGGCAGGGTCTGCCGCGGC
>DATMZP010000155.1:0-3956 GCA_035573595.1 Hyphomicrobiaceae bacterium | reverse complement strand
CCAAGTGCTACGGCGGCGACATCACCAGAAAGCGCAAGCTGCTGGAGAAGCAGAAGAAGGGCAAAAAGCGCATGCGCCAGTTCGGCCAGGTGGAGATTCCGCAGGAGGCGTTCATTGCGGCGCTGAAGATGGACGAGAATTGAGGGTATAATCACTCCATTCGGGTGTGGAGAGGTGAGATGTTCCGCTGCGCTTCTATTTGCCTTGTGTACCTATTTCTCATCGCAGCGGGCGCCAATGCTCAGACCTTCGACGAGAAATACGGGAAGATGATTTCAGACGATGCTGCTCGCGAGGCGATCAAGCTGGCCCTCAAAAAGATTGGCACAGCCGTCTGCGAGTCCAACAGGCCTTGTGCCGCAGCGAGCGCCGACGAATTCGACCGACCACCGATCACTGTTATCGATGGGCGGGCGGCCATGGTTTTCGGGATCAAGTCGGCGTTGGCGCAATGGTGTGGTCTCGACTGGAAACGCAGCTTCCTGCCAATGCTCGCTTTTGGGAAACAGAAGGTGAGGATGAGCGATCGGCAAATGCAGCTTATGACGTTGATCCATGGCGATTTCCAGGGGAGGCAGTTCGCTTTCTACTCCAAGTCGGGCCAATGCCCGCCCCAGCTGCAACAACAGCTGGATGCTCAACTCCCCAAGCTCAACCGGTAAGGACCGATCTCGTCCCTCGGGAGACGAAGCGCTGAGCCCGAACTGGCCTAAGGCGCTGTGCCATTTGCGGCCTACAACTCCGCAGCCTGCGGTGCTACTCTGGCATCGCCATTGTGCTATGCTGACATCGTGGAAGACACACCCAAGCGCAACGGTGACGAGTACGTCCGCGAGGGCGGGCCGTACGCCGACCTGATCCGGGAGCTGGTCGAGAGCGGCCCTACGACAGTGCCGCCGAGGTGGCGCTCGATGCGGTGTCACTGCTGCGCGCCCAGGAGCTTGCTGCACAAGGCCCGGCGGGATTGGCTCAGGGCCGAGATCCAGAAGGGTATCGACTCCGCCAAGCGCGCCGAGCTGATCCCCGCGGGCGAATGAAGGTCCGCCTGACTCCGGAGGCCAAGGCCGACCTGGAGGGTATCGGTGCCGCCTCACGTCAGAGGCGCTCGCTATTTGTGGTCCTGGCGCAGCCGCTCGATCAGCTCGTATGCCGGGCAGGTGCCCGATGCGGCGCTGGTCATATCGAGACAGAACCAACCGTAATCATCCGCCAGCTTGGCTGCCGGCTCGCGGCACTCCGCGGGGCCTTTCATGGCGGTCATGCGCAGCCAGACCAAGTTGTTGACGATGGCCGCTGCGAAGGCGAGCTGGCTCGCCACCTCGCGTGCGGTCGAGGACGGGCTGCCGTCCAGAAGCTTGAGGGAAGCCTGATCGTCCTTCATGCGCCGGCGCACCCACACCAGCTCCTGCCAGGTCGCGCTCTCGAGCGTTGCCGTCTCCTCGGGGGTGCGCTTGAGGCCCGGGCCGATCCAGGCCAGCAGCGTGGCGAACCCCTCGGCGTGGAAGCGGGCGGCATCCTCACCCCGCTCGATGAGGCCCTTGCGGGTCTTGGCCAATATGGCCTGCGCCACGGCCAGGGACGGCCGATTCGCCGCCGCGGCGTCCATCCTGGCCCCAATCTGGCTGAACACAGAGCGAAGCATTATCCGTTCTCCGATACACGAGGCGAGCAAACAGTGAGTCGGCGACGGCAGGCAACGTTGCAATTGGCCCTGCATCGCTTTTGTCGCGCAGGGTGACGGCGGCGCATGCTTCAGACTCTTCGGGTCTGACCCCATGCTCCGAACCCACTTTTGCCGCGATGCCGCGGTTGCGCCGTGTGCGAAGATCGTTCGGCCCTGCCCTGGGGTCAGACCCGCAGGGTCTGACCCCAATCACCCCTACTCAGACCGCAGATAGGGCACCGCCGGCTCGCGCAGGACGCGCCAGGTGCCATAGCCGCCGAACACGGCGACCAGGGCGAGGGCGAGCAGCATGGCCTCGGCGGCGGTGCGCCAGGAGAAGCTGAAGTGGAATTCCATCACCCGCGCGGTGGCGATCCACGCCGAGACGGTGCCGGCAATCAGCGCGATGGCCGAGGTGGCGAGCGCGAGGATGGCATATTCCAGGAGATGCGACGCCAGGATGCGCCGCCGCGTGGCGCCGAGCGTCTTGAGGATCACCGCCTCCAGGATGCGCCGCCGCTGCGCCGTCGCGAGAGCGCCGGCCAGCACCAAGGCTCCCGCCAGCAACGTCACGCTGCCGGCCGCGCGCACGGCCACCATGATGCGCTGGAAGATGACGTTGAAGGCGGCGATGGCGTCCTTGACGCGGATGGCAGTGGTGGAGGGGAACGCCCGGCCGAGGTCGCGCGCCAGCTTCGCCTCGTCTGCCAGGCTCACGTCCTTGGGCAGCGCGATGGTCGACAGCAGGTGGTGCGGCGCGCCTGCCAGCGTATTCGGCGAGAACACCATCACGAAGTTGAGCGACAGGCTCTCCCACTTCACCTCCCGCAGGTTGGCGACGCGCGCCGTGACGTTGCGGCCGAGCACATTCACTGTCACCGTATCGCCCACCTTGAGGCGCAGCCCCCTGGCGATCTCGGCGTCGAACGACACCAGCGGCTCGCCCTGGTAGTCGGCCGGCCACCACGCGCCCTCCACCACGTGCGCGCCGGCCGGCACGGTCGCCGCGTAGGTGAGGCCGCGGTCGCCGGTCAGCACCCAGGACGCCTCCGGCGGCGCCTTCACCTTCTCGACCGGGGTTTCGCCCAGCTTCACCATGCGCCCGCGCAGCATCGGTGCCTGCAGCACCTTGGCGGCGGGGAACCTCTCGTGCACCAGGGCCTGGAACGCCTCGCTCTCGGTGCGCTTGAGGTCGAGGACGAAGTAGCTGGGGCTCTGCTCCGGCATGCGGCCGGTGAGGTCCGAGACGATGGAGTGGTCCACCAGCGCCACGGCGACGAGCAGCGACAGCCCGGCCCCCAGCGACAGCACGATGGCGCGGGTGAGCCCGCCGGGCGCCCCCAGGTTGCGGACAGCGAGCGCCAGCTCGGGCCTGCGGGAGCGCGGAGCGCGCCGCGCCAGCCACGTCACGCCCCAGCCCAGACCCCAGAAGGCGGCGAACACGCCGACCAGGGCGAGGCAGTAGTAGAGCGCCAGGTGCGGCGCCTCCGAGGTCAGGATGGCGAGCCCCGCCAGCGCCAGGCCGGCCACTGCAGTCCCGATCAGTACGGCCGCGCCCGGCAGCCGGCGCTCCGGGGCCACCTCGTCGCGGAACAGCACGCCAGCCCCCACCAGCCCGGCACGTCCCAGCGGCCACAGCGTGAACAGCACCACCACCAGGATGCCGTAGGCCGCGGCGGTGGCGAGGCTGCGCGCCGTCACGTCGAGCTCGGTCTTGATCGGCAGGGCATCGCCCAGGAGCCAGGTGAGCGCCACCGGCACCATCAGGCCGACGCCGATGCCGATCGCAATGCCGATCGCCGAGAACGCCAGCACCTGGAGGAGGTGAACGCCGAAGATGGTGCGCGTGGTGGCGCCCAGGCTCTTGAAGGTGGCAATGACCTTGCGGCGTCGGTCGATGTAGGTGGCCTCCGCGTTGGCAATGCCCACGCCGCCCACCAGCAGGGCCGTAAGGCCGACCAGCGCCAGGAACTGTCGCAGCCGCTCGAGCGTGCGCGAGATCTGGGGGGCGGGATCGCGGCGGTCGCGGTAGGAGAAACCGCCCTCGGGCAGGGCAGCCTTGGCGGCCTCGCGGAACGCCACCAGGCCGGCATCGGATGCACCCGCATTGTCGGCCAGCTTGAGGGCGTAGCGCCACGTCACCAGGCTGCCCGGCTCGACCAGGCCGGAGCGGCGCAGCGTATCGAGGGAGACCAGCACGCGCGGGCCGACGGTAAACCGCTCGGCGATCTTGTCGGGCTCGGCCTCTATGGTGGCTCGGATCGGCACCTCGATCTTGCCGATGGAGAGCTTG
>DATMZP010000154.1:0-2650 GCA_035573595.1 Hyphomicrobiaceae bacterium | reverse complement strand
TGACGTCGAAGTAGACGTCGTCGCCGACGTTGTAGGCGTGGCCGGCGTCGATGAGGCGGCGCATTAGCGTGATCATCTCGGGTACGTGCCCGGTCGCACGCGGCTCGACGGTCGGGGGCAGGCAGCCGAGCGCGGCCACGTCCTCGTGAAACTGGCGGTCGGTTGCTTCCGTGACCTTGCGGATCGCCTCGTTGAGCGGCAGGCTCGGATACTGCTCGGCCGCCCGCGCGTTGATCTTGTCGTCGACGTCGGTAATGTTGCGCGCGTAGGTGACGTGATCTGCGCCATAGATGTGGCGCAGCAGCCGGAACAGCACGTCGAACACGATCACCGGCCGAGCATTGCCGATGTGGGCGTAGTCGTAGACGGTCGGTCCGCACACGTACATGCGCACGTTGCCGGGATCGATGGGCCGGAACGGCTCCTTCCTGCGCGTCAGCGTGTTGTACAGCGTCAGTGTCACGTGAGGTCCCCGCGGTCGGCGGCTTACGCTGGCACTTGCTTACGCTTGGCCGTCGCTACCTTCGCGTCTGGGCGCTGCACCGGCGGCGGAGGACAGGGAGCGGCGGCGCGGGATACCAGCACGCCTCCGGCCGGCCGGCCCGTTACAATGCGACAGCAGAGAATATGGCCTGCAGGCCTTCGTCCGGCCGGCATGGCGCGCTTATCGGGGCTTTCCGAGGCAGCGTCAAGCTGCGCCGCGGCCTTACAACAGCCGCCTCGCACCAGCCCGGCAGGCCGCCACAACGCATTCCGTCCCCGCTCCGTTTGACCCCTGCCGCAACAATCCCATAATTGGCCGCAAGAAGTAGGCGGGGACCGGCGCGCCCGCAGGGCAGCAGTTTGCCCTGGCAGCGCCCGCAAAATCGACATCCTTGGAAAGCTCGTCATGGGAACTCAGGGGGGAACTAAGGGATCGACGGCGTATAGCCGCCGGCTCGCCGCGGCAGCCCTGTGCGCAGCCGTGGGGCTTGCCCTGACGGTGGGTGACGCCACCGCGCAATGGTGGCCGTTCGGCGGCGGGGGGAGCAGCCGGCAGAATGACCCGCCCGTCCCACGCGAGGGCATGCGCTCGCCGCGCGGCCAGCCGCCGCCTGATGCCCTGCCGCCCATGGGCGGCCCGCCGCCGCCCCGCTACGCCCCGTCCAGCCCCGGCAACCTCTGCCTGCAATTGGAGCAGCGCCTCGTCATGGAGACGCAGGGCGGCGGCGGTGGCAGCGATATGCTGCCCCGGATCGAGACCGAGATCCGGGACCTGGAGCGCGGCTCCCGCTCGGCTCAGCTCCGCCTCGACCGCTCCGACTGCTGGGATACCTTCCTGTTCTCCAAGACCCTGCGCCGGGACCCGCGCTGCCGCCAGCTCAACGACGAGGTGGAGAACCTGCGCCAGCGCCTGGCCGATCTCGACCGCCAGCGCCGCCAGATCATGGGCGAGGGCGACCGCCGCTCGATGCAGGATGACATCATCCGCGAGCTTGCCCGCAATGGCTGCGGCTCGCAGTACACCCAGGAAGCGCGCAAGCGCGACAACGCCAACAACCCGTTCGCCATGCTGTTCGGCGGCGGCGAGGAGAGCGAAGCTCCGCGCGGTCCTGCCAACAACTTCGGCAACCTGCCGTTCGCCACCTATCGCACTCTGTGCGTGCGGATGTGCGATGGTTACTATTTCCCGGTGAGTTTCTCGACCCTGCCGAACCACTTCCAGCGCGATTCCGACCTGTGCCGGCAGCAGTGCGCGGCGCCCGCCGAGCTGTTCTATCACCAGAACCCCGGCGGGTCGGTGGAGCAGATGGTGTCGGTCGGCGACCAGCGGCCCTACACGAGCCTGAAAAGCGCCTTCCGATACCGCAAGGAGTACGTGCAGGGCTGCTCGTGCAAGCAGGCCGAGTACGACCAGAAGGCCCTGGAGAAGCGCGCCGAGGCGCCGCCCGCCGCCGCACCCGCCGCCCAGCCGCCGTCCGCGGGTGTGCGCGTGGGTGCCAAGAAGTGAGAGCTGGGTCAGACCCCTCGCCCCAGCCTCTGGTTTGGACAACGGCGTCAGAGGCGAGGGGACTGACGCGGGTCTGACCCCATTCGCAGCCGCAGGACCCGAGCGACCTACCCGATGAACCCAGTCTGCGGCACCGCCTGGACCGCCGTTGCCATGCGCCGGATCGGTCTCGACGACCACGCCCAGGTGCGCCATGTGCACGCGCGGGCCATACGCGCCCTCAGCGGCGACGCGCTGAGCGAGGCAGAGTTGGCCGCCTGCCTCGATTTCGCGGGCTCGCCGGCCTACAGCGACCATCTCCTCGCCGAGGAGGTGCACGGCGCCTTCGTGGACGGCCAGCTCGCCGGAACCGCCTCCTGGCTCGCCAACGGTGACGACGGCGAGACCGCCCGCATCTCCTCGGTCCTCGTTGACCCGATGTTCGTCCGACTGGGGCTCGGCAGCCGCCTGCTGGCCGAGGTGGAGCGGCGCGCCGCCCAGTCCGGCTTCGACCATCTGGGCGCCAGCGCCACCATCAACGCGGTGCCCTTCTTCGAGCGCCACGGCTATGTCGAGACGTCGCGTGGTGTGAAGGCGTTCGGGCCGGTGTGCTGGCTGCCCGTCGCATTCCTGCGCAAGCGGGTGGTGCGGCTCGGGCGCGTGGGGATCGGAACGTGGGGG
>DATMZP010000153.1:0-4351 GCA_035573595.1 Hyphomicrobiaceae bacterium | reverse complement strand
AACATCAGAGAAAGGAGGCTTTTCTGCGGTTGGGCGAGGTGGGCGACCGCTGCGGCGGCGGCAAATTCCCCCAGAATGGGATATCACGCGGAAGGCGACGGCGGGCTGGTCTTGAGGCGCCCGGGCACGTTCGCCCCCTCTTGCGCGAACCCGGTCGCACGCCCAGATCCCGGATAGGGAGGATATCACGAGGGAATCATTTGAACTTCTGCTACAAGAGATACAATGAGCTTTCCTCGTGCTCGGAGGGTCGTGCCTGAAGGGGTGCTTTCAGATGGCGTCGAATGTCAGAAAGATTGTGGAGCCGGCCATAGGCTGGCTGTTCGTGGTGGCCGTGATTGTGGCCCTCGGCGCGGCCCTGCTCGCGGCAACGCGTCCCAGGACGGACATGGTTCGCCGCGTCGACGTTCAGGGGTCGCATTAGCGCTGGTCGGAAATTCGGGCTGGGCAGGGCGTCACGCTTGCCCCGCCAAGCCGGGAACTGCCAGCTCAATAGAAGATTGATCCGGGCGTGCCGCCGCCTGCCGGAATCGCGTCGCCGTTGATGGCGATGGCCCTCGGCGACGCGAGGAATGTCACGACATCGGCGATCTCCTCGGCGGTGACGATCTTGCGCAGCAGGTTGCGCCCGGCCATGCGCTTCTCGATCTCGGTCTCGCTGACGCCCTGCGCCTTGGCCTGGGCGGCGATCACGCCGGGCGTGGCCTCCGTGCGGACCAGGCCAGGGTGCACGCACACCACCTGGACGCCGTGCGGAGCCAGCTCGTCGGCCAGGTTCTTGGTGAGGGCGGCCACACCGACGTTGCGGATGCTGCCGATGGTGGTGCCGACGTGCCTGGCGCCCAGCCCGCTGACGTTGACGATGCGGCCGGAGCCCTGCTTGATCATGTAGGGCGCCACCTCGCGGGCGGTACGAAGATAGCCCATCACCTTGGTGTTCATGTGGTCCCAGAACTCCTCGGCCGTGATCTCGCCGAGCGTCGGCGGGCGCGACTGGCCGCTGGGCTTGGCCGCGCAGTTCACCAGGATATCGACGCGCCCGAAGGCGGCGACCACGTCTGCCACCATGCGTTTCACCGCCACGTCGTCGGTGGTGTCGCACACCAAGCCCTTGGTTTGTCCGCCGACCTGCGCCACCGCCGCATCGAGGGCGGTCTTGCTGCGTGCGACCAGCGCCACTTTGGCCCCTTCAGCGGCCAGCGCCCGTCCGATGGCCAAGCCGATACCGCGACTCCCGCCGGTGATGATTGCAACCTTGCCGCCGAGCTCCAGATCCATCGTTCCCGTGCCTTTCCTTGGGTGGAGCCCGATTTTCCGAAGCCGGCGTCGCCAGTGTCAATCGGGAAGGTGCGAGCGACCGCTCCGCATTCGATCACGGCTTCGTGCCGCCGACCATCGGCGCCGGGCCGTGTCCGGGTGGCGGCAACAGGCTATGAGGCGCGGCCCAAGCCACGGCTCAAGCGCCAGCGCTCCTCCTGCACCCGAATGTCGGCGAGGATGCGGTCGAGGAGCAGACAGGTGCGGCGGAAGAGATCGGAGCCGTCGCGGTAGTCCGCCGGCGCGAAGAAATCGCAGCGGCCGGCCTTGAACAGGTCCACGCACTTGGCGCGGCCCTTGCTTTTGCCGGCGGGGTAGACCGCCACCGCGTATCCGCCGTTCTTCCGCATCACCGCCATGGACGGCACGTCTGTATCGCCGTCGCCGAAGTAGACCATGTTGCCGAACGGGATGGGCCGCGCCGCCTCGGGCATGTGCTGGTTGATGCTTTCGCCCAGGTCCTCCACGCCCTTGTTGATGCGGAACAGGTACTGGGTCTTGCCGGTGTCGGTGATGACGCGCTTCGGATAGGGCAGGTCGTAGGCCTCGAACCAGTACTCGGATGCGAACACGTTGTGGAAGCGCCGGTAGATCGACGTGCCCTCGACGATCTCCGTGAGCCCCGACGACACGAGGTAGTGCCTCAGGTGCACGCCGTGGCTCTGGGCGTGGCTCTTCACATAGGCGCCGATGGCGTCGAACCAGTCTTCGACGCCGGGATAGAGCTCCACATGCCGGCCCTGGGCGACGAGGTCGGCGCGGTCGATGCGCACCCCCTTCTCCTTCGCCTTGCGGTACATCAGATGCATGTAGGTGATGAGCGGATCGGCCCCGGTCTGCTTGGCCAGAGCGTTGCTCTCGGCCCAGAAGGCAGCGGCGTCGGCGCCGATCTGGGGCAGGAAGGCGTACTCCTGCATCGGTCTCGGCGAGAGTGTGCCGTCGAAGTCGTAGACCAGCGCGATGGTCTTGCGGTCGAACTTGGGGGCGGCGGCCCTGCGGCTGCCTTCGTCCTGCGTCGCAGTTGCCGAGCTCTGGCGGCCCGGCTTGCGGCGTCCGTTGGCACGGTCAACCATTGAGAGCCCGTCCAAAGCTGATCGGATGCTGAGCTTCTACTGATTCGCCAAGGCTGCAAGGTCACAGTAAGCGGCTCGGCCCTGGCCAGTTCAGTCGCGCCTCGTGAGCAAAGCCGAGACTCGACGGCTAGCACTCCAGCGCGATCGGGCGGCCGATGCTCGTCACGCCGCCGAGCTGGGACATCGGCCCCAGCGCCGCGGTCTCGCGCTGGTCCGGCGCCTCGACCTTCAGCTTGCAGCTCTTCGGCGCACCCTCGCCGAGGCGCACGGGGTTCTCGGTCTTTGCAAGGTCGAATGCAATGAAGAAGCTCGGATCGTACACCGAGAAGGCGAAGCCCTTGGCGTCGGACAGCACAGGGGTGGCGAACGGCACGGTGAAGAGCAGCGACAGCGCGCCGTCCTTGTGCTCCAGCCAGTAGTCCCTGGGCTCGCCCAGCTTCAGGGCTTGGCCGGACAGGGTGGGGAAGGTGAAGTAGTCGAAGTCTTTCAGCGCATCGACATTGACCTTGGCCAGCTCCGCCAGCTCCTCACGCGAGTAGATGCCGTCGTTGTTCTTGTCGAGGCCCTCGATGGCGCTCGTCGTGTAGTACTCGTCGAAGGTCCACTTGTGGCGGATGCCGACGAAGGCGCCGTTCTCGTAGAGCAGAGTCGCCTCCATCGTCACCCAGATGTGCGGGTGCGCGGCGGCCGGCAGGCAGGTCAGCAGGGCCGTCGCAACCACGGCGACGCCCCGCGGGAGCCCGGCCTTGAAACAAGCCTTGAGCCAAGCCTTGAGCCCGGTCTTGAGCATGTGCGGTCCCTCGTTCGCGCGTTGCCGCCGCCCATCCAGCAGCAGAAATCCCACAGGAAAACGCCACCTGGCGCGCCGCCCGCGCCGCGGAGCGCCTCCGGGGACCGCTGGGAAGCCACCGGGCCAAACCCACGCCCCCGCCGGGGCCGGATCGGTCCCTCGCGGGCAGGATACAGCAGTGCGGGGCAGAGACGTAAATACCCCTTCTCCGGCGCGATTGCTACACTATAACATCACCCGCTTGCGAAGGCAGATGGGGGGCGCAGTTGTCCGCTCCCGTGCGGGAGGATAGGCATGCGGCGTCCTGGTGCGAGGTTGGGGCCGGCGCTTCTGGCAGGCGTGCTGTCGGCCGCGTTCGCGACGCCTGCCGCCGCCAGCCTCAACGTGGTGGTGACGATCAAGCCGCTCCACGCCCTCGTCGCCCGCGTCATGGGCGAGACCGGCAGCCCGCAGCTCCTGGTCCGCGGCAACCTCTCGGCCCATACCTACGCGCTCAAGCCCTCCGACGCGGCAAGGCTCAACGCGGCCAACGTCTTCTTTCGCATGTCGGAGGTCATGGAGCCGTTCACGGCGCGGGTGGTGAAATCGCTTCCCAAGGGGGTGCAGGTCGTCACCCTGCAGGACACACCGGGCCTCCGGCTGCTCGAGCGCCGCACCGGGGCGAGCTTCGAGGACAACGGGTCTGCCAACGGCCACGGAGAGGGCCGCGGAGAGGGTCGCGGCCAGCGGCACAGCCACGACCACGGCGCCATCGACGGCCACGCCTGGCTCGACCCCGTCAATGCCAAGCCGATGGCCGACCGCATCGCCGAGGTCCTGAGCGCGAAGGTCCCCGCGCAGGCCGCCGTCTTCCGCGCCAATGCCGCGCGGCTCAAGGCCGACCTGGACGCGCTGAGCGCCGAGCTGGCGCGTGAGCTGGCCCCCATCGCCGGCAAGCCTTACATCGTCTTTCACGACGCCCTGCAGTACTTTGAGCTGCGCTTCGGCCTGAAGCCGGCAGGCTCCATCGCCGTGAGCCCCGAGGTGCCGCCGAGCGCCAGGCGCCTCAGCGCGCTGCGGGCGCGCATCGGACAAGCCGGAGGACAGACCGGAGGACAAGGCGGCGCGGAATGCGTGTTCGCCGAGCCGCAATTCGACACCCGTCTCGTCAATACCGTGGCGGAAGGCACGT
>DATMZP010000152.1:0-3196 GCA_035573595.1 Hyphomicrobiaceae bacterium | reverse complement strand
CCGTAGCCGTAGCCGATGTGCGCCTTCATGCCGGGTCGGCCGCCGGCGGCGCGGATCGAGCGCGCCATCAAGTCGGCCCAGGTGTCGATGTCGCGCTGCGTGTAGCCGACCACGGTGGGTTTGCCCGTCGTTCCCGAGGAGGCGTGGACGCGGACGATCTTCTCTCGCGGCACCGCGAACAGGCCGAACGGATAGCTCTCGCGCAGGTCGTGCTTGACGGTGAAGGGGAAGCGGGCGAGGTCCTCAAGCCGCTTCAGGTCGGCCGGCGTGGCGCCCGCCGCGTCGAGCTTGCGCCGGTAGGCCGGCACGTTCTCGTAGGCGTGGTGCAGCGTCCACTTGAGGCGGTGAAGCTGCAGAGCCACGATCTCGTCGCGCGAGGCGGTCTCGATCGGCTCCAAGGCGTAGGGGACGTAACTGGATCGGTCGATCATGGCCACCCCCGGTTCCGGTCCGGCCTCCAAGCTTGCCTGCGCCTGGCGCGCTATGTCCATCATGTTGCCACGGTCCAAGCCGGGTTGTCTCGCCGCGCGTCGGATTATCCCGCAGCGGGGCGACGGCCGAAGTATAGCAAGACCCCGAGAGGGGTGGGATAAGGACCGTCTCCGCTGCCCCTACTGCGGCTGCGTCGCCACCTTGCGGCTGGGGGTGCGGGGTGCGTCGCTCTCCTCGTTGAGCAGCGACAGATCGATGGCAACGCCCTTGGACTGCTGCGCCCACATCAGCTCGGCCTGGTAGACGCCGGGGCGCAGGCGCATGGGGGGAACAGAGTCCGGCTGGTCCATCAGCTCCAGCACCTTGCCCAGGTCGGGGTGCACCATCTGGACCAGCGCGGGGTCATCGGCGGAGGCGGAGGCGGTGAGCAGGGGCGCGATCGGGAACGGGCGGTAGGACAGCTCGTCCGGGTGCTCCTCGTCATAGGCGGGGGCTGCCACCACACTGGCGGACGGCGGACGCTGCGCCAGCGATGGCGGTCCCAGGAGGCGCGGCGGCGACAGCGGCTCGGTCGACAGGGCCGCGAGCTTGGCGCGCTCGGCATCCGAGGCGACGGTGCTGGACGGCGGCCGCCGGTCGGCCAGCTGCGGCAGCTGCAACAGCTGTGGCAGAGGCGGTGTCAGCGAGGCGGTCTGCACTGGCAGCCGCGGCCGGCCACGATAGGCGTGGAACTCCGCCATCTGCTGGGCCAGCTCGGCGTGCTTGGCGCGCGCCTCGCGCACGTCGGCCGGGGTGATGGGGTCGCCCTCGGCCGGGAGATGCTGGGTTCTGCCGCTCGGGAACAGCAGTGCCAGCTCGGCGCGCGGCAGCCGCGGCCAAGCCCGCACGCGGTCCACATCGACGTGCACGAACGGAATGGCCGAGGTGGGGTAGTATCCGACGCCGCCCTTCTCGCGGATCAGGGCGGAATAGCGCAGCATGCGGATCGGAACGTCGGGGAAGTGCACGTCGGCGGCCTTGCCCAGGATGTGGCGGCTCTCGCTCGCCTGGCCGCCCACGGTGCGCCTCAGCATCTCGTTGGTGCCGCGCGAGCGGTAGCCCGAGATGATGTGGATCGGCTCCCTCGAACCAAGCTCGCTGTGGATCTCCCAGAGCAGGTCGATGAGCTCCGGGGCCATGGTGGTGGCTTCGTCCTTGCGCCAGTCGCGCAGGATCCAGTTGATCTTCTGCATCTCCTCGGGGACGTACTTGCCGTCCTTCTTGTAGACCGAGGTCAACGTCTCCTTGTTATGGATGTTGTAGAGCGAGAGCGTGCGCTGCCCGTCGGCGCCGATGTCGCCCGCGCCGGCCCCGAGCCCGAGCGCAAAGACCACAGCGGCAGCGGCCGATGCCCGGTGGCGCGCGCGCAATTGGCTTGTCCCCTCGGCTTGTCCGGCAGCATGCCACGGCGATATCCGCCGCGGCTGGCCGAAACCCCTGATCCCCCGACTTGGCAATCTCCGCATGCCGCGCGTTGGCCGGCCCTGCGCGAAGAGCACCCAGCGCCGGCATAGAACCGCGCCTATGCGGCAATATCGGGGCGATCCGCGCCGGGAATCGCCGTTCCGCCAACGGCTTGAGTCGGCACGGCAAAGGAACGGTTGCGCGCCTCGCGGTCCTGCGCGGCGGGTTCGCGCGGGTAGCCCTCCAGACCCAGCTCGCGCATCTTGCGGTAGAGCGTGGAGCGGCCGATGCCGAGCGCGCGCGCGGCCTCTGCCCGGCCGCGGCTGCGGCCGAGGGCCAGGCGGATCATGTCGGCCTCCATCGCCTCCAGCGATCGCAGCTCGCCGTGGGGCGTGATGGCGAGAATGCCGAGGCCGCCGGTGCCGATGGCGACCGTCTGCGGCACCGTACGCTCGGCGCCCAGCATCACGGGGGCGGGGGGGATGGTTATGGGCCGCGGGAGCGGCGCCAGGGCGGGGGCTGCGCCGGGCGCGATATCGCGCGCACCGTCCGCGTGGGCCGCGATCTGCGGGAACTCGTTGACCGTGAGCTCGTCTCCGTCGCTCAGCACCACGGCGCGGAAAATGGCGTTCTCAAGCTGGCGTACGTTGCCGGGCCAGGAGCAGCGGGTGAGCAGGTCCAGCGCCTCGGTGCTGATACTCCTGACGCGCCGCCCCTCCTCGGCGGCGAAGCGGGCCAGGAAGTGCCGGGCCAGATCCGGGACATCGTCGGGACGCTCGCGCAGCGGCGGTATCCGGATCGGGAACACGTTGAGGCGGTAGTAGAGGTCCTCGCGGAACCTTCCCTCCCTCACCAACTGCACCGTATCGCGGTTAGTGGCCGAGACGAGGCGGAAGTTCACCTTGATAGGGCGCTTGGCGCCCACCGGATCGATCTCGCCGTCATGCAGCGCGCGCAGCAGCTTCACCTGGGCCTCCAGGGGCAGCTCGCCGATCTCATCGAGGAACAGGGTGCCGCCGTCGGCCTCCTGGAACTTGCCGATGCGCTTGTCGATGGCGCCGGTGAAGGCGCCCTTCTCGTGGCCGAACAGGATGCTCTCGACGAGCTTGTCGGGGATGGCGCCGCAGTTGACGATGACGAACGGTTTGTCGGCGCGCTCGCTCTCGCCCTGGATGGCGCGGGCGATCAGCTCCTTGCCGACGCCGGATTCGCCTTCGATGAGCACCGGGATGTTGGAGGCGGCCGTGCGCTTGCCGAGCGCGACGACGCGCTCCATGCCTTCGCCGCGGACGACGAGGTCGGCGAAGGTGAGCGTGCCTTC
>DATMZP010000151.1:0-2176 GCA_035573595.1 Hyphomicrobiaceae bacterium | reverse complement strand
CCAGGATCATGGGGATGGAGTAGAAGATGCCGGCCGTGAGAGGGCCAAGATTGAGGAAGTGTCCCGGCTCCGGCTCGCGGAACAGCTCGCAGAACGACCGGGCGAGGCCGTAGCCGATCAGGAACGTTCCCGCCACCATGCCGGGACGCCGCAGCGCTGCCATCCGGTGGGCCATCCACCACAACAGTGCGAACAGCACCACGCCCTCCAGCGACGCCTCGTAAAGCTGGCTCGGATGCCGCTCCAGCCCACCGGCCTCGCGCGCGGGAAACACCATGGCCCAGGGCAGACTGGTGGCGCGCCCCCACAGCTCGCCGTTGATGAAATTGGCGATCCGACCGAAGAACAGGCCGATCGGCACCGCCGCCGCGCAGGAATCCAGGACGCTCCATGGGTTGGCGCCGACGCGGCGGGCGAACAGCACGATGCCGACGATGGACCCGAGCATGCCGCCATGGAAGGCCATGCCGCCCCTCCACACCGCCAGAATATCGAGCGGATGCTGGATATAGTGCAAAGGCTCGTAGAACAGAACGTGGCCGAGGCGCCCACCCAACAGGACCCCCGCCGCGACGTACACCAGCAGATCGTCGGTGTCGCGCTGGGCGAAGGGCGCCTTGCCGTGCGGCCACAGGTTGCCCTGCGCCAGCAGGCGCTTGATATAGACCCACCCAAGCAGCAGGCCCGCGACATAGGCGAGGCCGTACCATTTGATCGAGAACGGTCCGAACGGTCCGAACGGCCCGAACGGGCCGAGCGCGTCGGGGTTGATGTTGGGATATGGGATCGCGAGGAAAGGCATGCCCTGGTTTCCAGCACCGGTTGTCAGCTTGTCAAGATGCGCTGTCGCGCCTTGATCGGGTGAGGCTCAATCCCCATAGTAGGGCAGCTTTCGGGCACAGTGCCCGGCCGCGCAAGGTGCGCTCCCGTGACACAGACGACCAACCGCTTCCTCGACGAGCTGTCCAAGCTCCTCACCGACGCCGCGGGCGCCGCCCAGGGTATGCGCCGGGAAGTTGAAACCCTGATGAAGGCCCAGGGAGAACGCATCCTGCGCGACATGGACGTGGTGCAGCGCGAGGAGTTCGAAGCGGTCAAGGAGATGGCCGCGAAAGCACGCGACGAGAACGAGCGCCTGAGCGCCCGCGTCGCCGAGCTTGAGAGCGAGCTGATCCGCCTGCGCCAGTAAGCCGGGCGGCCGGGCGGAGGTGGGGCGGCGCTCTGCCTTTTGCACAGCTCTCGCCGACTTGCTGCCATTTTGGTCGTGGGAGAATTGGGGGGTCGGCTTGCCAGCACTGACGGCGTTCGCTTACGTCATGACTCGTCAACAAGTGCAATAACCGACGGCGGATATAACGGGCTGCCGCCATACTGGGACGACGCCCCGAGCACAAAACCCCGAGCCACAAAGCCCCGGGCACAGTGCGGGCGATAGGGAGCAGCAGACACATGGCGCGCGCCGAGTCAGGCCAGATCCGCATCAACAACCCTCTCGATCTCGTCGAGCATATCGCCGGCAAGCACGGTTGGGTCATGGACCGTGCAGGCGAGGACGAGCTGACGCTCACCGTCTCCGGGCAATGGACCGACTACCACATGTCGCTCAACTGGCGGGGCGATCTTGAGACCCTGCACATGGCTTGCGCCTTCGACGCCAAGATCCCCGAGAACCGCCTGAACGAGGTGTACCGGCTGGTGGCGCAGATCAACGAGCAGCTGTGGCTCGGCCATTTCGACGTGTGGTTGCACGAGGGCCTCATCATGTACCGCCACGGCCTGATGCTGAACGGTGCGTTGGCCACCGACGGCCAGTGCGAGGCGCTGTTCAAGATGGCGCTGGAGGCCTGCGAGCGCTATTTCCAGGCCTTCCAGTTTGTCGTCTGGGCCGGCAAGGAGAGCCGCGAGGCGCTCGCCTCGTCGATGTTCGAGACCGAGGGGCGGGCATAGGTTCCCTTCTCCCCGGCTCCGTCACGCCAGCGCGGCTCTCACCGCCGCCCGGATGCCTTCCAGCGTGATCGGCTTGGCGACCACGCGCGCCACCTTGGACTTCAAATGCTCCGCTCGGTCGAGCTCATCGGCAAAACCGGAGATCAGGATCACGCGCAGCTTGGGCTGCAGCTTGAGGCTCTTCTCGGCAAGCGCGATCCCGTCGATACCCGGCATCTGCACGTCGGCG
>DATMZP010000150.1:0-3977 GCA_035573595.1 Hyphomicrobiaceae bacterium | reverse complement strand
CACGTTGTCGATGACGCTGGGGCTGCGCACGCTCCAGAGGGAGGAGAAGCCGGCGGTCACCTTGCCTGCGAAACGGCGCAGGAGGGCGCCACGGCTGGTGAACTCGTCGATGAAGCCGGCGCGGATCTCGGCCCCCGTGAGCCCGGTCGCGCAGAGCGCCCCGCAGATGGCGCCCATGGACGTGCCGGCGATGACGGCGGGCCTGAGCCCCAGCTCGTCGAACGCCTCCAGGACGACGATGTGGGCGAGTCCGCGCGCCGAGCCTCCGCCCAGCGCCAGGGCGACGCGTGGGGCGCCAGATGCGCTGCCGGGCGGCTGCGGCGCGCCGGCCGCGTCGCCCCTCATGCCGGGCGCCTCCGCGTCAGTCGCCTGAGGCCGGCCAGCCGGTACTTGCGCCGCTGCGGCTCGCCAGGACCGCCAGTGTCGCAGGCCAGCATCTCGGCCCGCTCGCTCGCCAGCACGCGCTCCAGCTGGCGGCGAAGCTGGTCCTTCGCGGGCTGGGCAGCGGCCAGCACCTCCTTGAAGCGGTGGAATTCGAGGACGTAGAACTTGTCGACGTCCACATCGATGTAGATGTCGGGTTGCCTGGCCCTCAGCTTCTCGCGCACGATCGACCGCTGCAGGATCTGCGACGACGCTACCAGGGCGGTGAGGGGGGACGGCTGCGGGCGTTTACCCGGGCCTTTGGAGGCGCCCGTAACATCGATGGCGACGGTTACGTCGGCGGTGCCTTCGAGCACGTCGAAGGGCAGCGGGTTGACGAGGCCGCCATCCATCAGCAGGCGGTTCTCCCGCATGACGCCGCTGAACAGCGCCGGCAGCGCGATGCTGGCGGCGACGGCGCTGCGCAGGTCTCCCGTGTCGATCACCACCTGCTCCTGGGCGTAGAAGTCTGTCGCGACCGCCTTGAAGGGGATGGAGAGGCCGGCGAAGTCCTGCGCCACCTTGGAGGGGAGCACCTGGTCGAGCAGGAGGTGTGGGCTGAGCAGGGACGAGCGCACGGGGAGGAAGTTGAGGAGCTTGAGCACCGGCTCGGACCTTGCGGCCAGCAGGGCCTGCGCCAGGCCGAAGCGCTGGCTCAGCACCTCCTCGGTATGCGCCCGGATCAGCCGCGCCGAGAGCCCCGAGGCATACGCGGCCCCGAAGATCGCGCCGATCGAGGTGCCGGCGATGACGGTCGGCTTCAGCCCGAGCTCGTCGAGCACCTCCAGCACGAGGATATGGGCGAGCCCGCGCGCCCCACCCCCGCCGAGCGCCAACGCGACGCTCGGAGTGTAAGGGGTCAGACCCCTCGCGTCGGTCGTCGAACTTCTCTCATCGCTTGGATGCGAGGGGTCTGACCCCTTCGGCGACCTTGAATTCATGACGCTCGCGAGTTGGCTTCAATGAACGGGACCAGGGCGGCGAGCGTATCCGCGGGGTTCTCCTCGGCCAGGAAGTGGCCCGAGGTAACGGCGGCCGCGCCGACGTTGGTGCACCACGCCCGCCAGACCTCCAGCGGGCTGCCTTTCAGGTAGGAGCTGCTGTGCAGCACGAGCGTCGGACAGGCGATCTTGCGGCCAGCGGCGAAATCCGCCTCGTCGAGGGTGCGGTCGATGCCGGCGCCGGCGCGGTAGTCCTCGCAGAAGGCGTGGACGCGGGCCGGGTCCTGGACCTGCGCGCGGTAGTGCGCCATCGCACCCGGCGAGAACGGCGTCAGGTCGCGTGAGCCCGTCCAGCTCTTCAGCGTGTGCTCCAGGTAGTAGACCGGGTCCTTGCCGATCAGCGTCTCGGGCAAGGGAAACGGCTGAGCCAGGAACTGCCAGTGATAGCCTCTCAAGGCCGATTCCGCCGTCGTGCGGCGCCAGACCTCGGCCGTCGGAATGATATCCACGGGCACGAGCGCCGTGACCGCCTCGGGGTGGTCGAGGGCCAGGCGATAGGCAACGCGCCCGCCGCGGTCATGCCCGGCCACCATGAAGCGTGGATGGCCCAGCTCCCGCATGACGATGAGGCCATCCTCCGCCATGGCGCGCTTGGAGTAGGTCAGATGCTCCTCGTCTCCGAGCGGGGCGGAGCTGCCACCGTAGCCGCGCAGATCGGGGATCACCAGCGTGCAGTGCCGGGCGAGATCGGGGGCTACCTTGTGCCACATGACATGGGTCTGCGGGTAGCCGTGCAGCAGCAGGAGCGGTGGCCCGGAGCCACCGGTGCGCAGGTGGATCTCGATGCCGTCGGCCGCCTCGATGCGGCGCGTGGCAAAGCCGGGGAACAGGTCGGGCAGGTCGCTCATGACTTGTCGCTCATGACTTTTTGCTCATGGCTTGGGCTTCTCCCGTTGCAGCGCCCGCCAGCCGATGTCCGAGCGATAGAAGCCGCCGGGCCAGTCGATCCTGGCGACCGCCGCATAGGCGCGCTCGCGCGCTTCGGCAATCGTCCTGCCGCTTGCAGCGACGTTGAGCACGCGCCCACCCGCGGCGACGAGGCGCCCGCCGTCGCGGGCTGTGCCGGCATGGAAGACCTCCACGCCCTCGACCTCGCGCGCGGCGTCCAACCCGCGGATCTCGCCGCCTTTGGCGTAGTTGTCCGGGTAGCCGTTGGCGGCCATCACCACGACAATCGACGCATCGTCGTACCAGCGCACATCGAAGGCGTTGAGCACACCGTCGGCTGTGGCAAGGAGGGCCGACAGCAGATCCGACTTGAGACGCAGCATCAGCACCTGGGCCTCCGGATCGCCGAAGCGCACGTTGTACTCGATGAGCTTGGGGCCGCTATCGGTGATCATCAGGCCGGCGTAGAGCACGCCCTTGTAGGGCATGCCGCGCGCGGCCATGCCTTTCACGGTCGGCCAGATGATCTCATCCATGGCGCGGCGGGCGATCTCTGGCGTGACCACCGGGGCCGGTGAGTAGGCGCCCATGCCGCCGGTGTTGGGTCCTCTGTCGCCGTCGAAAGCGCGTTTGTGATCCTGGGCGGAGGCCAGCGCGAGGGCGTGGCCGCCATCGACGAGCGCGAAGAAGCTCGCCTCCTCACCCTCGAGGAACTCCTCGATCACCACCCCGCCGTCGCCAAGGGCACCGGAGAAGCAGGCCTCGACGGCCGCCACAGCCGCCTGCCGCGTCTCGGCGATGGTGACGCCTTTGCCGGCCGCCAGGCCGTCGGCCTTCACTACCACGGGGAGGGGCTGGCTTTCGATGTGGGCAAGGGCGGCAGCGAGGTTATCGAAATTCGCGTAGGCCGCGGTGGGGATGCCGTGCTCGGCGCAGAAATCTTTGGTGAAGCCTTTCGAGCCTTCGAGTTGCGCGGCAGCCCTGGAGGGGCCGAACACCTTGATCCTTGCCTCGGTCAGGTCGTCGGCCAGTCCCGCCAC
The DNA here is from genome assembly GCA_035573595.1 of Hyphomicrobiaceae bacterium. Taxonomy (GTDB): domain Bacteria; phylum Pseudomonadota; class Alphaproteobacteria; order Rhizobiales; family Hyphomicrobiaceae; genus AWTP1-13. Next base: position 625 of record DATMZP010000150.1, on the reverse strand, counting down.
CAGCGGCGCCTCCGGCCCCACCACCACGAGATCGATGCGCTTCTCGCGGCAGAAGCGGATCACCGCGGCATGATCGGCCACATCGAGCGCCACGCACTCGGCGACCTCGGCGATGCCGGCGTTGCCGGGTGCGCAATAGAGCTTGCCGAGCAGGGGGCTCGCCAGTATCGCCCAGGCCAGCGCGTGCTCGCGACCGCCGGAACCGATCAGAAGCACGTTCATGCACCGGGCCCCACCGAAAGCTCTGGAAAAGGTGCCATCGTTTGGCCTCACTTGGCCGTTCGAAGCCGCGCCCTCATGTATCATCGAATGAGACTTGAACAAAGCCAGGGCTGAGGGGGTCAGACCCCTTTGGACCACGGCAGCGGAGTAAGCGAGACGTGGAAGGAAAGGGGTCTGACCCCGTGTCCCGAACAAAGCCAGGGGTAGCAAGGAGTTCAGCGTGCCCGAGCCTGCCGCCAATGCGACCCGCCAAGGTGCCAACCTGCCGGAATACTCGGTGTCGGAGCTCAGCGCCGCCATCAAGGGCACGCTGGAGCGCGCCTACGGCTACGTGCGCCTGCGCGGCGAGATCTCGGGCTTCCGCGGGGTGCACTCCTCGGGCCACTGCTACTTCACCCTCAAG
>DATMZP010000149.1:0-5646 GCA_035573595.1 Hyphomicrobiaceae bacterium | reverse complement strand
CGGCGCCTTGAAGCCGCCCTTGCGGAGGAGCTTCACTGCCTCGCGGCCGTCCATGTCGGGGAGACCCACGTCGAGCAGGACCAGGTCGAGGTGGTTGGCCTTGACGGCATCGATGGCCTTCGATGCCGTGGGGGCCGTCACCACCTCGAACTCGTCGTGCAGCGCCAGCTGGTCCTTGAGTGACTCACGAGGGTCCTCGTCGTCGTCGACGATGAGAATCTTCCGTGCGGTGCTCATGTCGCTTTGGCTCCAGGTACGGATTTATTGCCAGAGAGACGCAACTCTAGCATTTCTATGGCGCGTGAAACAGATCTGAGCCGCCCTACCGGTCTTAGGAAAAATGCTGCGAAAATTGCGTCCCGCCCTGCGCCGACCGCGCGCCCGGACCGCCACGGTCCTTGGCCTGTCGGCTGCTGCAACCCGCGGGGTCGTCAGGCTTGGGGGCCTGGCGTTCCCCTGCGCGCTGGGCCGCAGCGGGCGCAGCGTGCGCAAGCGCGAAGGCGACGGGGCCACGCCGGTCGGGCGCTGGCGCCTGCTGGGGGTGCTCTACCGCTCCGACCGTGGCCGTTGCCCATCGACGCGGCTGCCGGTGCGGCCGATTGCGCCCGACGACGGCTGGTGCGACGCCCCCGGCGACCGCAACTACAACCGTCCGGTCCGGCATCCCTACCCGGCGAGCGCCGAGCGGCTGTGGCGCGAGGATGGCCTCTACGACATCGTCGTGGTGCTCAGCCATAATGTCAGGCCGCGGGTGCGCGGCGCCGGCAGCGCCGTGTTCATGCACCTGGCCCGCCCTGGATACCGCCCCACCGAGGGCTGCATTGCGCTCAAGCGCGAGCATCTGCTGCGGCTGCTGGAGAGGTGCCGGACGCTGCGGGTCTGACCCAGGAGCAAGAGCGCCCGAGGCGCAGGCCTCGGGCGCTGGCGGCGGAGCCCATGGAGCGGGGGCTTCGCCGCGGTGTTGCAGACCTCAGTAGTTGTAGGCTCGCTCGCCGTGATCGACGAGGTCGAGGCCCTCGCGCTCCTGGTCGCTGGCCGGACGCAGGCCGACGACCAGGCGGACGACACCGAGCAGGATCAGCGTGCCGGCGCCGGACCACACCAGCGTGAGGCAGACCGCCTTCGCCTGCGAAATCAGCTGGGCGGTGGTGTCGAAGTCGGCAACCTTGCCGGCGGCGTAGTCGAAGATGCCGGTGCCGCCGAGAGCCGGATTGGCCAGGATGCCGGTGAGCAGCGCGCCGACGATGCCGCCGATACAGTGAACGCCGAACACGTCGAGCGCGTCGTCGTAGCCGAGCGCGCTCTTTACCGCCGAGCAGGAGATGTAGCACACGACGCCGGCAATGATGCCGAGCACGATGGCGCCCATCGGGCCGGCGAAGCCCGACGCGGGGGTGACGGCCACGAGGCCGGCGACCGCGCCGGTAACCGCGCCGAGCAGGCTCGGCTTGCCCTTGGCGATGTTCTCGACCACCAGCCACGCCAGCGCCGCCGCCGCCGTGGCGACGAAGGTGTTGGTCATGGCCAGAGCCGCGGTGCCGCCCGCCTCGAGCGCGGATCCCGCGTTGAAGCCGAACCAGCCGACCCACAGCAGCGCGCCGCCGACCAGCGTCAGGGTGAGCGAGTGCGGAGGCATGGCTTCCTTGCCGTAGCCGACGCGCTTGCCGACCATCAGGGCGCCGACCAGGGCTGCGATGCCGGAGTTGATGTGCACCACGGTGCCGCCGGCGAAGTCGATCGCGCCCCACTGGAAGGCGAGACCGGCGTTCGCTGCTACCGCAGCCTGTGCCGCTTCCGCCGCCGCCTTGGCAGCCGGGTCGGTGGCAGCCGCAAGCGCCTTGGCAGCGCCGACGGTTGCGGCCGGGCCGGCCCAGTACCAGACCATGTGGGCGATCGGGAAATAGACGAACGTCACCCACAGCGGGATGAAGATCGCGATGGCGGAGAATTTCATGCGCTCCGCCATGGCGCCCACGATCAGCGCCGGAGTGATGGCCGCGAACGTCATCTGGAAGCAGACGTACACCAGCTCGGGGATGACCACGCCGTCGGTGAAGGTCTCGACAGTCGACTCGGCCGTGACACCCTTCAGGAATGCCTTGGTGAAGCCACCGAACAGGCTATTGTAGGTGGTGCCCTCGCTGAAGGCCATGCTGTAGCCGTAGAGCGCCCAGATCACAATGACGATGCAGACGGTGTAGAACACCTGCATCAGCATCGAGAGCATGTTCTTGGTACGCACCAGACCGCCGTAGAAGAGGGCAAGACCCGGAATGGTCATCAGGAGGACCAGCGCCGAGGCGGTGAGCATCCACGCCGTGTCCCCTTTGTTCGGCGTGGGTGCATCGGCCGCTTGAGCCAGACTGGGCTCAAGCGCCAACCCCACAAGACTTGCCAGGATTGCGAACGATGCAATCCTGCGCCAACCACCAACTGTCATCTTCATTGCCTCCAAGTGTGTGCGGCGACTTCTCGAGTGTCTTGCGAGCGGGCGAGAGGATCAGATGGCGCTATCATCGGTTTCGCCCGTGCGGACGCGAACCGCATGGTCGATCGCAGAAACGAAGATCTTGCCGTCCCCGATTTGTCCCGTCTTGGCGGCGCGCACGATGGCCTCCACGGCCTTGTCCACGCTTCCCGACGCAACCACGACCTCGATCTTCACCTTGGGTAGAAAGCTCACCGCATACTCGGCACCACGGTAGATCTCGGTGTGCCCCTTCTGCCGGCCGTAGCCTTTGACCTCGGTTACGGTCATGCCCTGCAGGCCGAGATCGGTCAGCGCGGCACGGACTTCCTCGAGCTTGAAAGGCTTGATGATGGCGGTCACCAGTTTCATGCGAGTTCCCCTTGGCTTGGTTTCCCCTGTGCTTTCCTGCGTCCATGCCTTGAGAAGCGGGCCAGGACACAGCTTCCCCTCGCCGCCCGCAACGCGGCGCCGATGAGGGGAGAGTCAAGAGCCATGCCAGTCTGGGGGGTGCCGCACAAGTCGTTGAATATTAGCCTAAATTTCCAGCAGATGGGTGTCCTGTTCAAAACCCGGTCAGTGCATATAAAATATGCAATATCGGAAAAATGCACATCATTTAGGCATCCGATCCGATGCGCGTTGACGCATCAAGCCTTCCTGCGCCACCGAGGCGACCAGCCGGCCGTCGCGGGTGTAGATGCTGCCTCGGCAGAACCCGCGGGCGCCGTGGCTGCTGGGGCTGTCCTGGGCGTAGAGCAGCCACTCGTCGGCGCGGAAGGAGCGGTGGAACCACAGGGCATGATCGAGGCTGGCCAGCTGGACGTCCCTGTCGAACATGAGCTTGCCGTGGGCGATCAGGGCCGTATCCAGGAGCGAGAAGTCGGAGGCGTAGGCCAGGACGCACTGGTGCAGCGGAAAATTGTCCGGCAGGGCGCCGGTGGCTCGCATCCAAACGTATTGCTCGGGCCGGCGTGGCTCGCGCGAGAAATAGCGGGAGACGTCCACGGGGCGCAGCTCGATCGGCCGCTCGCGCTCCCAGTAGCTGCGCATGTTGGCCGGGAGATGGGCGATCATGCGGGCCTTCAGCTCCTGCTCGCTCGGCAGGTCCTCGGGGGCCGGCACCTTGGGCATCTCGCCCTGATGGTCGAAGCCGGGCTCGGCCTTGTGGAACGAGACGCTCATCACGAACATCGGCCGGCCGTGCTGGATGGCCGTCACCCGGCGGGTCGAGAAGCTGCCGCCGTCGCGTACCCGCTCCACGCTGTAGATGATCGGCACCTTGGGGTCGCCGCCCAGGAGGAAGTAGGCGTGGAGGGAATGGGCGATGCGCTCCCCCTCGACGGTTCGGACCGCCGCCACCAGGGCCTGGCCGAGCACCTGGCCGCCGAACACCCGCTGCCACGAATGCTGCGGGCTGCGGCCACTGAAGAGGTTATCCTCCAGCCTCTCCAGGTCCAGGATGGCAAGGAGGCTGTCGATCGCTCCCGGCGAGGCCGGTTTGCGCGAGGCGGGTTCGGTTGGCGGCATCGTGCGTCTCGTGGTGAGAGATTTCCGGCCAGAACTGCTCGGCAAGGGAGGCCGTGACATGAGCTCTGTCAAGCCGCCTCAAGCCGCCGAGGGCGAGGCGGTGCACCGAAAAGCGGAGCCCTACGACGTTCTCATCGTCGGCGGCGGCGCCATCGGCCCCATCCTGGCCTGCGCCCTGGCCGACGCCCTGGGAGTGTCTGCCCGCATCGGCCTCGTCGACCCCGCGGCAGCGGACGGGGCGCCCGGCTCCGCCGATGCGCGGGCCTCGGCGATCTCCGCGGGGTCCAAGCGCCTCCTCGACGTGCTCGGGATCTGGAGGCTGGTCGCGCCGCACGCCGAGCCGGTCGCCGCCGTGGACATCACCGATGCCTCGCTCGATGACCTGTTCCGGCCGGTGCTCGTCTCCTACGACAATGCGGTGGAGGGCGGCGAGCCCGCCACCTACATTGTAGAGAACGAGAGGCTGCGCGCCGCCGTGCTGGAGGGGCTGGCGCGTCGCCCCGGCATCGCCCGCATCCGCGGCACGGTCGAAGCCTGGAGCCCGGCCGAGCAGGCCATCGTCTCCCTCGCCGATGGCCGCACGCTCAGCGCTGCCCTCGTGGTGGCCGCCGACGGTCGCTCCTCGCGACTGCGCGAAGCGGCCGGCATCGGCGTCGTCGGCTGGCAGTACCCGCAACTCGGCATCGTCACCATCGTGACGCACGAGAAGCCGCACCGCTCCCGCGCCGTGCAGCACTTCCTGCCCGCCGGCCCGTTCGCCATCCTGCCGCTCAAGGGCGACCTCGGGGGCAACCGCTCGTGCATCACCTGGACCGAGGACGAGACCCGCGCCCGGGCGATCCTCGCCCTCGACGACGCCGCCTTCCTGGAGGAGGCCGAGCGGCGCTTCGGCTACCGCCTGGGCCGCATCGCGCTGGCTGGCCCGCGTGCCGGCTGGCCGCTCGCCACGCACCTCGCCCGCGCCCTGGTGGCCGACCGGCTCGCGCTGGTGAGTGACGCCGCGCACCTGGTGCATCCCATCGCCGGCCAGGGCCTGAACCTCGGCCTGCGCGACGTGGCCGCCCTCGCCGAGGTGGTGGCCGACGCGGCCCGCCTCGGCCTCGACATCGGCTCCGGCGTGACGCTCGCCCGCTACGAGCGCTGGCGCCGCACCGATGCCGCCATGTCGGCGGCCGCTTTCGACGCCCTCAACGGCCTCTTCTCCAACGACTGGACCCTGCTGCGCACCGCCCGCGACGCCGGCTTGCGCCTCATCGACCGGATGCCCGGTCTCAAGCAGCTGCTCGTCACCGAGGCCGCCGGCCTCACCGGCGAGGTGCCGAAGCTGCTGCGCGGCGAGCCCGTATAGGGGGCAGACCCAGCCGACGGCCCGCCCGCGGCCTCGGCGAAGGTCGATGTACCCCAAATGGCAGACCACCGATGCGTCGCCGCTGCACGGAGAACGAGTGCAACTGCCAGACGTTCGTTGTCTGACATACTCGATATTCGCCCGCTGGCTGAACGCCAGATGAACAGCCCATTTGTAGCGTGTTCAGATTATTTTGGGCCGACTGGCAGCGGCCTGGTCGAACCGTGGTGTGTACCAAGTCGGCTCCGGCCTGCAAAAAATAATCCAAGGAGGATTCGATGACGACCCATGAAGTGCGCAA
>DATMZP010000148.1:0-3713 GCA_035573595.1 Hyphomicrobiaceae bacterium | reverse complement strand
CGCGCCGTCGCCTGACGCGCAGAAGACGGGCCCGTAGCTCAGCGGTAGAGCATCTGACTTTTAATCAGGTGGTCGTTGGTTCGATCCCAACCGGGCTCACCATAATGAAATCAAGAGCTTAGTCGCAAATCGGCTATCCTCAGAAACGCTCAATATGGTCCATATGTGGTCCGCCAGGTCCGCCAAGGGTCCGGCTCAAGGACATAGCGCCAGCGGCACCGTAGCGGATCACTGGCGGCCGTTTCCTCGGACCATCGCGGGGCCTCGCGGCCTTGATCGGCGGGCGCAAGTCAACGGTGCACGACGCCCTCGCGTCGCCGGTCGCGGGCGGAATCGTGGCGAAGGCCACAGGCGGGGCCTTCCCTTCGTACATGGCCGGCTCCCCCGCTGCCGCATCGGGCGGCGAAGCTGGCGAGGGTCGGAAGCCGAGCTCAAGTCGACGACACCCCTCTCAATTATGGATTATGATGCCGCCTCAATGACCTGCGGAGTTAGTCCCCACGCTGATTTCGGACAGTAGTGCTTTGACACCGTGGCTCACCCTATCCCGGGCTGAGCCACGGTGTCCGGCCCGGGGGTCAGACACCGGCCCGCGGCAGCGCCGTGCCGATCATGCAGTCGCGGGTGACGATGGCGGCGAGCTTCTCCTCGCTCCAGCCCTTGGTGCCCTTGGGGCGCATCGGCAGAACGATGTAGCGCAGGTCGGCGGTGGAATCGTGCACCCGCACCGTCACGTCGTCGGGGATCGACACGCCGAACTCGGCCAGAACGCCGCGCGGGTCCACCACGGTGCGGGAGCGGTAGGCGAGGCTCTTGTACCAGGCCGGCGGGATGCCGAGCAGCATCTTCGGGTAGCAGGAGCAGAGCGTGCAGACGATGACGTTGTGCACCTCGGGAGTATTCTCCACCACGCGGAACTCGGCCAGCGTGCCTATGTCGATGCCAAGCTCCGCCAGCGCCGCCCGGGTATCGGCAACGAGGCGCTTCTTGAAGGCGCGGTCGGTCCAGGCGTGGGCCACCACCTTGGCGCCGAGCGCCGGGTTGCGGCTGTCCATGAGGTCCACCTGGGCGGCGATTTCCTCCGGCGTCAGCACGCCCTTCTCGATCAACAGCGCGCGTACCGCCTCCTCAAGAACCTCGTAGGCGCTCATCGGCCCGGCGTCGTGGTCCTTCTGCGGTGGGGCGTGACGGTCTTGGCCGTGGTGCCCCTGATCGTGGTCATCATGCATTTGGGTTCGGCACTCCTGAAGAGCGAATGGGGAGTAGCGAATAGCGAATAAGATTGAGAGCGCGGCAAGCCCCTATTCGCTACTCCCTGTTCTCCAGCCAGTGCTCGTAGATATCGACCTCCAGCTCGTCACCGGACGGCCCCGCGTAGCGGTCCCACAGCTCGCGTTGCCTAAATCGCACCTTGTAGAGCGGCTGCGCCGGCAGGCCGGGCTTGTGGTAGGCGAGCGTCTCCGGGTCGCGGAACGTGCCGTGCACCGAGGCGATCACGCCGGCCTTGCCGCGCAGGTACCAGGGCGTCCGGCAATGACCCACCACGGCGCGGTCGGAGACGCGCACGGCATCGCCCGGCGCAAAGCGGGAGTGGGGAATCGGGAGTGCGGAGTGGGGACCGCGAATTGAATGCCCGCTCCCCACTCCCCACTCCCTACTCCCCATTCCCCTTCTGGCCTTCACCACGGGACGTTCTCCTTCGAGACCTTGCGGCCAGTTTTCTTGTAGCGCGCCCGCACCTCGGCCATGCGTGCCTCGACCTCCTCGCGGGTGAGGAGCTCCTGCTCCACAACAAGGTTGCGCACCGCGCGGATCCATTTCTCGTAGTAGGTCGTGCGGTCGTAGGCCTGCTGGCCGTAGTCCTCGATGACGCGGCGCATGCCGTCCACCGTGAAGGCGCGCTTGCCGGGCGTCACCAGGAGGCGCAGCATGGCGTCGGTGCGCTTCTCCCACAGGGCGAGGTCGTGCTCCTCGCGGTCGATGGGCCCCATGGCGAGGCCGCCCACGTCGTGCACGGCGCGCCCGGCGGCGCCCTTGCGCTTCAGGGTCCTTCGCTTCGGCTCGCTCATGTGCTCCAGAAGGGGTCGGGCCCCTCGCCTCTGCGGTTCGGACAAATAGGTACGTTCGACGCGAGGGGTCTGACCCCTTCACCTCCGCCATGATGCCCGCCCTTCACTCACAATGCCAGCCCGTGGTTGCGCGCCTGGCAGGGCTGCGGCGCTGGCGGCGCATCGCGCTGCATCATGACTTGAGGGCTGGCGTGATCTAAGCTGTCGCAAGACAGCGCCGTCGGCGGGTGCGCGGAACAAGCAAGAGTCAGGAGAGACCCAGGATGATCGACGCGGCGCTGCTCGCCAAGCTCAAGACCTACGATACCCCCACCATCTGCAACGCCTTGGAGCTGCTGGACCGGTCGCGCTACCTCACCGGCTTCACGACCAGGCCGCTGGTGTGCCCCTTTCCGAGCCTGCCGCCGATCGTCGGCTATGCCAAGACCGTCACCCATCGCTCGACCCATGCGCACGAGCTCGACCCCGCCAAGGCGCGCGAGCAGCGCATCGCGTACTACGAGTACGTGGCGGGCCAGCCGGCGCCCGGCATCATGGTGATGCAGGACCTGGATGGCGCCGAGGTTGGCTTCGGCGCGTTCTGGGGCGAGGTGATGAGCGCGGTACACCAGGGGCTCGGCTGCGTCGGCGTCGTCACCGACGGCTCGATCCGCGACATCGACCAGTGGGCGCCCGGCTTCCAGGCGCTGGCCGGCTCCGTCGTGCCGAGCCACGCCTACGTGCACCTCGCCGACTTCGGCAAGGAGGTGCGGGTGGCCGGCATGCTGGTGCGCTCGGGCGACCTCGTGCATGCCGACCGGCATGGGGCGGTGACGATCCCCGAGGCTCTGGCCGAGAAGATTCCCGCCGCCTGCGACCTGCTCGGGCGCAAGGAGGCGGTGATCCTGGAGATGGCACGTGCGCCCGGGTTCAACGTGGCGAAACTGCGCGAGGCGTTGAAGAAGCAGGACGAAATTCATTGAGAGAAGAGGGGAGTAGGGAATAGGGAGAGGGGAGTGAGGAATAGGGGAAAAGGTGTGTTAGCTGCTCGATCCAGCCCTACTCCCTATTCCCTACTCCCCTTTTTTGCTCAAGGTACGCCATCCCTGGGGGAACCAATGCGCCACAAGGTGATCTGCATCCAGCCGCTTCATCCGGAGGGGATGAAGATCCTGCATTCGCGCGACGACTTGGAGATCATCGTGCCGGCGTCGCCCGATCCGGCCACGTGGGCCAACTTCCTGCCTGGTACCGAGGCGATCTGCGTGCGGCTGACCAAGATCACCCGCGCCATGATGGAAGCGGCGCCCGACCTCAAGATCATCTCGCGCCACGGTGTCGGCTTCGACACCATCGATGTGGCGGCGGCCACCGAGCGGGGCGTCGCGGTGGCCACCGTCGGCCTCGCTAATGCGCCGTCGGTGGTGGAGCACACCGTCGCCATGATGTTCGCCCTGGCCAAGCGGCTGCACGAGTTCGACCAGGCTGTGCGCGAGGGCGACTACCTGCGCGGCAGGACGAAGCTCGAGTCCATGGACGTGACCGGTCGGACGGTGCTCATCATCGGCCTCGGGCGGATCGGCAGCCGGCTAGCGAAGGCGTTGAACGGCCTCGGGCTTAGGTGCCTTGGCGTCGATCCGGCCTACACCGCGGATGAGATCGAGG
>DATMZP010000147.1:0-3697 GCA_035573595.1 Hyphomicrobiaceae bacterium | reverse complement strand
CCTTCTTGGAGAGCTTGCCGATCATGGTCTTGGGCAGCCGGTCGCGGATCTCGATCTCCGCGGGCATCTCGATCTTGGAGATCCTCGTCTCCAGGTGCTTCTTGAGATCCTCGGCGGTGACAGAAGCGCCGCCGCGCAGCTTCACGAACGCCTTGGGCGCCTCGCCGCGGTAGTCGTCCTTGATGCCGACGACGGTGGCCTCCTCAACGGCCGGGTGCTCGTAGAGCGCGTCCTCGATCCGACGCGGGTAGACGTTGTAGCCCGAGGAGATGATCAGATCCTTGATGCGATCGACGATGAAGATGAAGCCCTCATCGTCCATGGTGGCGACATCGCCCGTGCGCAGGAAGTCGCCCACGAACTGGCTGGCGGTCTCCTCCGGGCGCCGCCAGTAGCCCTTCATCACCTGCGGACCCTTGACGCAGATCTCGCCCTTCTCGCCCGGCTCCACCTCCTTGGCGGGATCGGCAAGGTCGCGCAGGGAGACGATGGTTCCCGGCAGCGGCTGGCCGATGGAGCCGGCCTTCACCGGTCCATCCGGGGGGTTGCAGGTGACGACGGGGCTCGCCTCCGACAGGCCGTAGCCTTCCACCACCTTGCAGCCGGTCAGCGCCTCGAACCTCTGCTTGACCTCGAGCGGCAGCGGTGCGCCGCCCGACACGCAATACTTGAGGGAGGAGAGGTCGAAGCTCGCCAGCCTCGGCTGCGACAGCATGGCCACGAACATGGTCGGCACGCCCGGCATCACGGTGGGTCTCGTCTTGTGGATCAGCTTCATTGCCTCGTTGAGGAAGAAGCGCGGCATCATGACGATCTCGGCGCCCTGCTGGATGCCGAAGTTCATCACCACGGTCATGGCAAAGGCGTGGAAGAACGGCAGCACCGCCAGCACCCGCTCCTGACCGTCGGCGAGGCCGCCGGCCCAGGCCACGCTCTGGGCGGCGTTGACCGTCACGTTGGTGTGGCTCAGCATCGCGCCCTTGGGGGTGCCGGTGGTGCCGCCGGTGTACTGCAGCACCGCGATGTCGTTGTCCGGATCAATGGGCGGTTGCAGGAGCTGTCCGGCCATGGCGCGGAGGTCGTCATCGTGGACGATGTCGGCGGCCACCGGCGACCTGGCGGGGCGGGCGAGCTCCCGCCCCTTGAACAGCTTGAACAGGATGGATTTGGAGCCGGGCAGCAGAGCGGCGAACGACGCCACGACGGCGCGCTTGAGCGCGCCCGCCCGCATGAGCGCCTCGACCTTGCCGAACAGCGCCGCGAGGTCGAGCGTCACCATCAGCTCAGTCTCGCTGTCGCGGACCTGGTAGGTCAGCTCCTCGAGCGAGTAGAGCGGGTTGCAGTTAACGACCGTGCCACCGGCTTTGAGGACGGCGAAGTAGTAAACGATGAACGTCGGGCAGTTGGGCATGAGGAGGCCCACCCTGGTCCCCTTGGTCACGCCGAGAGTCTGAAGGCCCGCCGCGGCACGCTCCACAAGGTCGCCGACCTCGCGGTAGGTGAGGGTCCTGCCGTAGAAGCTGGTGCAGGGCCTCTCGCCGTGCCGCGCCACCGCGGCGTCGAGCAGGGCGTAGACCGGTTGCGGCTTGAACGGCCGGTGCCAGTCCACCGTCTTGGGATAACGGTTAAGCCACGGATAGGGCGCTGCTTTCTGTCGCGCTGCGTCCGTCCGGGCCTCCGCCGCTTCGGTCATGGCGGTGATCTCCTGGCGGGGCGCGCTCCTGGAAGGGGCGGCGGCGCCGGTCTGAGGCCTGAAGTCAGGGCTCGCGATACCCTCAAATCGCGCTTCTGCCCGCATTGAACACGCTTTTTGGGCGGCTGACCAGATCGCCACTGTTGGATTTCAAGTCGCATCGAGTCTCAGTTCAGTCACGTCCGGCGAGCCCCCTCGGAAGTGCACAGCATGTCCCCAGCAGCGGGCATTGCCTTGGCTGGACTATTTGTTTTTTTGCGTATATGTGGACACGCTTGAGCGAACCTTCCGGGCGCGCCCGGATTGAGCACACAAGATCGTTAACCGACAAGGTCCCCGATACGCCCCCGCAGCTGGGCTCGGTGGGAGAGAGAGATGGACGAAGTAGCCACCAAGATCATCGAGATCCTCAAGAAGCACATGAAGGAGCCTCGCGACGACATCGGGCCCGGCACAGCACTCACAGACCTCAAGATCGAATCGCTCGACCTGGCGATGATCGTGTTCGACATCGAGGACAGCTTCGGGATCGAAATCCCCTACAACGCCAACGAGGAAGCGGCCGATTTCAAGACGGTCGGATCGGTGGTGGACCGGGTCCGCAGTCTGATCGCGGAATCGGGCGCGGCAGCGGCAGCCAAGGCTTGACGGGTTTGGGTTTCTGGCGTCGCAACGCGGCGCCGTACGCGAAAGATTCTAGATGACGGGATCCGGTCTGCGTCGCGTGGTCGTTACGGGGTTGGGGGCCGTAACGCCCATCGGCAACACCGTACCCGATTTCTGGGGCGCCATGCGTCGCGCGCAGGTCGGGGTCGGACCTCTGGTCCTGCCGGGGGACGATCATCACGACCTCAAGATCCAGATCGCGGCCCAGGTCAAGGATTTCGACGCCAAGGGGCGGCTCAAGACCCTCAAGCGCGACAAGCTGCTGCCCTACGCCGACCGATATTCCCAGTTCGCCGCCGCGGCCGCCGACGAAGCGGTGACCATGGCGGGGCTGCAGAGGCCCTTCGAGGACCCCTATCGCGTTGCCTGCATCATCGGTTCGGGCGGTGCCGGGCTGGTCGCCATCGAGGATGCGTATCGCGATCTCTTCATCAAGAAGAAGAAGGCCACCAACCCGCTGACGCTGATCCGCATCATCGGCTCGTCGGGGGCCGCGCACGTTGGCATCGAGTTCGGCGTCAAGGGCCCGGTGTTTGCCACCTGCAGCGCCTGCTCCACGGCCGCGCACGCCATCGGTATCGGTCGCGACTACATCCAGCACGGGCTTGTCGATGTGGCCGTCGTCGGAGCATCCGAGGCCGTCATCAGCTACGGCACGATGCGGTCCTGGCAGGCGATGCACGTGTTGTCGCCGGAGGGCATCTTCCCGTTTGCCAAGAGGCGCAACGGTACCGTGCTGGGCGAGGGGGCCGGCATCCTGGTGCTGGAATCGCTCGAGCACGCCAAGGCGCGCGGCGCGACGATCCTGGCCGAGCTGGCCGGCTTCGGCATGACCGCCGACAGCAAGGACATGGTCAACCCCGACATCGAGGGGCCCACGGAGGCCATGAAGCTGGCGCTCGACGATGCCGGGATCGCGCCGTCCGACATCGACTATCTCAATGCCCACGGCACGGCGACGACGATCAACGACCTGAACGAGACCGACGCCATCAAGAAGGTGTTCGGCGACCACGCCAAGAAGCTCGCCATCTCCTCCACCAAGTCGATGCACGGGCACCCGCTGGGCGCCGGCGGCGGCATCGAGGCGGTGGCCTGCATCAAGGCCATGCAGGAGAGCTGGGTGCCGCCGACCATCGGCCTCACCGAGGCGGACCCCGAGTGCGACCTCGACTACGTGCCCAACGTTGGGCGCGCCAAAGAGGTGACCTACGCCATGTCGAACTCGTTCGCCTTCGGCGGCCTCAACGCCGTGCTCGTGTTCGGCCCTCCGCCGGCGTGAGGTGCGGCGGGGGGTCAGACCCCTCGCCTGCTCGGTGCGGCTTAGTCGATGCCTTT
>DATMZP010000146.1:0-7022 GCA_035573595.1 Hyphomicrobiaceae bacterium | reverse complement strand
CCGGCTTCTGCAATGCGGTCTGACACCGACACGATTTCGCAACCCGAAATCCCGGTACGCCGGCTCCGGCAAAGGCCATCATGCTGCCGCTGGGCCAGATGCCCATTGGCACAAACCTTGCGGCACCGCGCGCTGGTGGGTTAGGCAGCCATCGTCCGCTCTATGGGCGTCGGCTCAGACAATGGGGGCTCCGATGAAGCGACGCGACGTACTCAAGTCTGGTCTGGTTGTGGTGGCGGGCAGCACCGTCGGCAGCATATTGGCCGCGCCCGCGATTGCGCAGTCGGCGCCGTCCATCCGCTGGCGCCTCACCTCCTCGTTCCCCAAGAGCCTCGACACCATCTACGGCGGCGGCGAGTTCTTCGCCGACCGCGTGAGCAAGCTCACTGACGGTAAGTTCACCATCCGCGTGTTTGCCGCCGGCGATCTCGTGCCTGCTTTTCAGGCGCTGGATGCCGTTCAGCAAGGCACCGTGGAGATTTGCCACACGGCGACGTACTATTATGTGGGCAAGGACTTTACGATGGGCTTCGGCACGGCCTTGCCGTTCGGCCTCACCACGCGCCAGCAGAACGCCTGGATGTACGGCGGCGGCGGCGTCGAGACCCTCAACGACTTCTTCAAGGAATACGGGGTCATCGGCTTCCCGGCCGGAAATACCGGGGCGCAGATGGGCGGCTGGTTCCGTAACCCCGTCACTACCCTGGCGGACTTCAAGGGTCTCAAGATGCGTATTCCCGGCCTCGGTGGCCAGGTGATGGCTCGGCTCGGCGCCGTGCCGCAGGCGCTGCCGGGCGGAGACATCTACCCCGCCCTGGAGCGCGGCGCCATCGACGCCACGGAGTGGGTCGGCCCCTACGACGATGAGAAGCTCGGCTTCTACAAGATCGCCAAGAACTACTACTACCCCGGCTGGTGGGAGCCCTGCTCCATGTACCACGTCATGGCGAACCTGCAGAAGTGGGCCGAGCTGCCGAAGGCCTACCAGGAGGCGATCATCAGCGCCGCGCGCGAGACCAACCTGGAGATGGTCTCCCAGTACGACGCCAAGAACCGCACAGCACTGCAGCGGCTGAAGGCGGCGGGCGTGGCGCTGCACAAGTTCTCCGACGAGATCATGGAGGGGGCCTACACTGCGGCCACCTCGCTCTACGAGGAGGAGGCGGCCAAGAACCCCAAGTTCAAGGCGATCTACGAGCCGTGGACCAAGTTCCGCGCCGAGGAGGCGCAGTGGTTTGCGCTCGCGGAGTCGGCCATGGACCAGTACTTCGCTGCCAAGCTGAAGGGCTAGCGCGGCTCGCCTCAGCGGGCTCGGCAGTCGGGCTTCGGAGCTCACTGATGATATCTGCTGCCCTTTTTCCCGACTGCCGACGCCCGACTGCTGACTGCCGATTGCTGACTCTCGAAACCATGAAACTCGACCCGACATGCGCCTGCTTCTGAAGTTCGCCGATGCGGTCGACGCCGCCAGCGAGTGGATCGGCCAGTGGCTGAAGTGGCTGGTGCTGCTGTCCAGCCTCATCAGCGCCGGCAACGCGCTGGTGCGCTACACGCTGCGCACCAGCTCGAACGGCTGGCTCGAGATCCAGTGGTACATGTTCGGCGCCATGTTCCTGCTGGCGGCCGGCTATGCCCTCAAGCACGAGGAGCACGTGCGCGTCGACGTGTTCTACAGCCGGATGACGCCGCGCACCCAGGCCTGGGTGGACGTGTTCGGCGGCATCTTGTTCCTGATGCCGACGGCGCTCCTGATCGCCTGGATGTCGATCCCCATGGTGGTCAACTCCATCCACAGCTGGGAGTACTCGTCCGACCCCGGCGGGCTGCTGCGCTGGCCGATCAAGATCTGCATCCCGCTGGGCTTCGTCCTGCTGGCCATCCAGGGGGTGGCCGAGCTCATCAAGAAGACCGCCGTCGGGCTCGGCTTGCGCGAGCCCAAGAAGCTCTACGAGCGGCCGGTCCAGTGACGTCCGCAGCAAAGGCCCAGCGATGACGCCGTCGTTCGAGCTGATGGCCCCGATCATGTTCGCGGGGCTCATCGTCTTCCTGCTGCTGGGCTACCCCGTCGCCTTCTCGCTGTCGGCCGTCGGGCTGTTCTTCGGCGCCATTGCCATCGAGCTCGGCTACTTCCCTCTGGTGCTGATGCAGGCGCTGCCCGAGCGCATCTTCGGCATCGTCGGCAACCAGCTCCTGCTGTCGATCCCGTTCTTCACCTTCATGGGCGCGGTGCTGGAGCGCTGCGGGCTGGCCGAGGACCTGCTCGACACCATGGGCCAGCTGTTCGGGCCGATCCGCGGCGGGCTCGCCTACGCCGTGATCCTGGTGGGCGCTTTGCTCGGCGCCATCACCGGCACGGTGGCGGCGTCGGTGATCGCCATGGGGCTGATCTCGCTGCCCGTGATGCAGCGCTACGGCTACGACCCCAAGGTCTCGACCGGCGTGATCGCCGCCTCCGGCACCATCACCCAGATCATCCCGCCCTCGCTGGTGCTGGTGGTGCTGGCCGACGCCATGGGCAAGTCGGTCGGCGACATGTACGCCGGCGCCTTCATCCCGAGCTTCATCCTGGTCGGGTTGTTCTGCCTGTGGATCTTCATTGTCAGCATCGTGTGGCCGGAGAAGGTGCCGGCGCTGCCCAAGGAGATCCGCACCGCCAGCGTCGGCAGGCTCTTCATCCGCTGCATGGTGTCGATGGTGCCGTCACTGGTGCTGATCTTCATGGTCCTTGGCACCATCCTGGTCGGCCTCGCCACGCCCACCGAGGGCGGTGCCATGGGGGCCGTGGGCGCGCTCGCGCTCGCCGTCATGCACCGCCGCCTCACCTGGAAGACGCTCACCGAGAGCATGGACATCACGCTCAAGCTCACCGCCATGGTGATGTTCATCCTGGTGGGCTCAACGGTGTTCAGCCTGGTCTTCCGCGGTGTCGACGGCGATCTGTGGGTGGAGCATCTCTTGAGCCACCTGCCCGGCGGCACCTTCGGCTTCCTGGTGTTCGTCAATATCTTCGTGTTCTTCCTCGCCTTCTTCCTCGACTACTTCGAGATCGCCTTCATCATTATCCCGCTTCTGGCGCCCGTGGCCCAGAAGATGGGCATCGACCTCATCTGGTTCGGCGTGCTGATCGGCGTCAACATGCAGACCTCGTTCATGCACCCGCCGTTCGGCTTCGCGCTCTTCTATCTGCGCTCGGTGGCGCCGCCCGAGATCAAGAGCTCGGAGATCCTGCTGGGGTCCATTCCCTGGGTCTTCATCATGCTCATCATGGTCATCCTGGTGATCCTGTTCCCCGGCATGGTCGACCTGAGCGTCAAGGTCTTCGGCCGCTTCTGACAGCACCCGTCATCCTGGCCGGAGCGATGCGAGCGGGACGCGAGCAGTGCTCCGAGCCGGGATCTCGTGAGGCAGGCTCCGACTCGCCTCACGAGATCCCGGACAGCCTCGCCTGCGGCTCGGCTTCCGGGATGACGGGTGCACCGTTACGCCGGCCGAGGTTGGAGCTATGGTGTCGGACCCTGAGGGTCTGACACCATCGCCGCCAAGCCTGGGAGGGCGCCCCATGACCATACCGAGCAAGATCTACCGCGAGGAGCACGAGCTCTTCCGCAAGACCGTCGTCGCCTTCATCGAGGCCGAGATCGCGCCGCATTACGAGCGCTGGGAAAAGGAGGGCCAGGTCAGCCGCGAGGTGTGGCGCAAGGCCGGCGAGGCGGGACTGCTGCTCACCGACATTCCCGTGGAGTACGGCGGCGCCGGTGCCGATTTCCTGTTCAGCGCGGTGATGATCGAGGAGATGGCCAGGCGCGTCTACGCGGCGCCCGGCTTCCGCCTGCACTCAGATATCGTCGCGCCCTACATCCTCAACTACGGCAGCGAGGAGCAGAAGCGCACCTGGCTGCCCCGCATGGCCAAGGGCGAGGTCATCACCGCCATCGCCATGACGGAGCCCGGCACGGGCAGCGACCTGCAGGCGATCCGCACCACCGCCCTGCGCCAGGGCAACGAGCTGGCGCTCAACGGGCAGAAGACTTTCATCACCAACGGCGGCATCGCCGATCTCGTCATCGTCGCGGCCAAGACCGACACGTCGGCCGGCGCCAAGGGCGTGACGCTGGTGCTGGTCGAGACCGACCGTCCCGGCTTCAAGCGCGGGCGCAACCTCAAGAAGATCGGCCAGAACGCCCAGGACACGGCCGAGCTGTTCTTCGAGGACGTGCGCGTGCCGCCCTCCAACATCTTAGGGCAGGAGGGCCGCGGCTTCGCCTGCCTCATGAACCAGCTGCCGCGCGAGCGCCTGCTGGTAGCCATCGGCGCGGTGGCCATCATGGAGGCGGCGCTGGCCTGGACGGTGGACTACACGCGCGAGCGCCAGGCCTTCGGCAAGGCCATCGCCGAGTTCCAGAACACCCGCTTCAAGCTGGCGGAGGTGAAGACCGAGGTGACAGTGGCGCGCGTGTTCCTCGACCGATGCCTGGAGCTATTCCTGGAGGGCCAGCTCGACGCCACGACGGCGGCCATGGGCAAGTGGTGGCTCTCCGAGCTCGACAACAAGGTGCTCGACACCTGCCTGCAGCTGTTCGGCGGCTACGGCTACATGCTGGAATACCCCATCGCCCGCGCCTTCGCCGATGCCCGCGTGCACCGCATCTACGCCGGCACCACGGAGATCATGAAGGAGCTGGTGGCACGGTCGCTGTAGGAGGTGTCGCCCAGAGGGTCGGACACCTCAAGCCAGCCATGCACCGCCGGTTTGGCCGAAACCAGGCAAAAAGGTTAGCCTGTCAGGACACGGGCGAGAGAACGCCCGGGTCGAGGAGGAGCCTATGGACAGCGCACTGCGCGAGCGCCTGCATTTTCTGCTGCTCAACGTCGGGCATTTCCTCGACCACCTGTTCATGCTGATCTTTGCCACCGTGGCGGCGCTGACGCTGACGCGGGAGTGGGGGCTCGGCTATGCGGACCTCCTGACCTATGCCACGCCCGGCTTCTTTGCCTTCGGCGTGTTCGCGCTGCCGGCCGGTTGGCTTGCGGACCGCTGGAGCCGCGACGGCATGATGAGCGTGTTCTTCATCGGCATCGGTCTCGCCGCCATCGCCACCGCCTTCGCGCGCACGCCGTTCGAGATGGCCGTGGGCCTGTTCGTAGTCGGCGTGCTCGCGGCCATTTACCACCCGGTCGGCCTCGCCATAGTGGTGCAGAAGTGGAAGAACACCGGCATGCGCATCGCCGTCAACGGCGTGTGGGGCAACCTGGGCGTGGCCAGCGCCGCGCTCGTCACCGGCTACTTCATCGACCACGGCGGCTGGCGCACCGCGTTCGTGGTGCCCGGCATCGTCTCGATCCTGATCGGGATCGCCTACACAGCGCTCATGTGGCCCGAGATCGTGGCGCCGCGGCCGCGGGGGCGGGCCAAGGCCGCGGCGGCGACGGTGCAATCGGCCGACATCAAGGCGCTGCTCTTCAGGGTGTCGCTCATCGTGTTCCTGACCACGGCGGTGTCGAGCATCGTGTTTCAGTCAACGACGTTCGCGCTCCCCAAGGTGTTCGACGAGCGCCTCGGCGGCCTCGCCATGTCGGCCACCATGATCGGGCAGCTGGCGTTCGTGGTGTTCGCGGTGGGCTCAATCGGTCAGCTAATCGTGGGGCACTACCTCGACCGGCTGGGGCCGCGCACCGTGTTCATCGCGGCGGCGGCGCTTCAGGTGGCGTTCTTCGCCGCCATGCCCGGGCTGGTGAACTGGGCGGCGGTCGCGTGTGCCCTCGTCTTCATGCTCGCGGCCTTCGGTCAGATCCCCATCAACGACTACCTGATCGGCCGCCTGGCGGACGGCGAGTACCGCGCGCGCGTCTACGGTGTACGCTACGTGGTGAGCTTTTCGGCGCTGGCGGCGTCGCTGCCGCTGATCTCGTTCGTCTACAAGAGCTGGGGCTTCGACGCGCTGTTCCGGGTGCTCGCCGTCTCCGCCGCGGTCATCCTGGCCGCCGTGGTCATGCTGCCGCGCAAACTGCCGGCGGCTGCCGACGCGACTGCCACGGCATGAACGGACCGGCCGGTGGGCGTACGGGCTCGGTCGGCTGCGGGGGCCCGGTCACTCCACGACCGACCTCACCGCCCACGCCCTCGCCCGGAGGTGGATCGACCCGTCCGCGTGGCACGAGAGGCTGGCCTGCAGCCGGTCGCGCAGGCGCTGGCGCGCCTCGGGGGCGAGACTGGCACAGTAGCCGGGTGCCGGGCCTGCACCGAGCGTGAACGGATGCCAGTAGTCGTCGAAGTCCCGGAACACGGTGGGCACCTCGATCGGCGCGCAGGCAACGCGCGTCAGACCGGCATCGGCAGCCAGCGCCGTCAAGGCGTCCGGCGTGCACATAGGGAACCGCCGGTCCTCGCTGAGGTCCCCGGCAGCCGGGTCGAGCGCGACGGCCGCGGTCCAGAAGGTCTGCATGATCTCCATGCCGCCACCGGGATAGTCCCAGACATAGAACGCCACCGTTGCACCCGTGCGGGCCACCCGCCTCATTTCCGCGAGGGCGCTGGGCTTGTCCGAGACGAAGTTCAGCACCAGCCCTGAGACGATTGCGTCCCGGCTGGCGCTCTCCGCCGGCAGCGCCCGCGCGTCTCCCACCTGGACGTGGACGCGCGCTTCCTGCATGGCCTCCCTTGCGGTGGCCACAAAGCCATCGGAAGGATCAACCGCCAACAGGCTCCTCGGGCTGCAGCGGGCCAGGACGGCAGCTGAGAGCGCCCCGGTGCCGCACCCCACGTCCAGCCAGTCCAGCCCCCCGGGCAGCGCCAGCCAATCGAGGAACCGCGGCGCGACCAGCCTGCTCCACCGGCCCATGTAGGCCTCGTACCGGTCGCCCGCCTGCCAAGCGTCGTGTTTGGATGCTTCCGCCACGGGTGCCTCCCGCCCAAGTTGCCGTCTCCGAGCCTACCATATCCGGCCCACAGCGGATCGACCACCTTCGGGACCGCTGCGGCGGGCAAGCCCCTTCGGCTGTCCAGTGAGCGATGAGGCGCCGCC
>DATMZP010000145.1:0-2935 GCA_035573595.1 Hyphomicrobiaceae bacterium | reverse complement strand
GGCGGAGCGCGCCCGCCTTGCCGAGACACGCCCTGCCTATCCGGCCACACCGGCACTCTCCGACGAGGAGTGGCGTGCATTGCGCGAGATCTGCGGAACGCGCCCGGTGCCCAGGTAGGGCGGGTTAGCCGCGAAGCGGCGTAACCCACCATGGCAGTCCCGACATTCGACAATGGCGGCGGTCGCGCCTGTCATGGTGGGTTACGGCCCTTCGGGCCTAACCCACCCTACGCCGCGACCCGCTTGAGGGCGGCCTTGAGCTTCTTCACCGCGGCCTCGAAGGCGGCCTTGCGCTCGCGGTTCTCCTCGATGACTTCGGGCGGGGCCTTGGCGACGAAATCGGCGTTGGCAAGCCTGGCGTCCACCTTGGCGATCTCGGCTTCGTTCCTGGCGATCTCGCGCTCCAGCCGCGCGCGCTCCGCGTCCATGTCGATCACACCCGCCAGGGGCAGCGCGGCCGTCACATCGGCCAGCACGATCTGGGCGGCACCCTTGGGCGGGGTCTTGGCGAACGAGATGGCGTCGACGCGTGCCAGCCGCTTGATGGTCTCCTCGTAGCGCTCGGCGCGGGCGCGGGCAGCCTTGCCGGCGCCCACCAGGACCAGCGGGATCTTGGCGCCACCCGGCACGTTCATCTCCGAGCGCACCGAGCGCACCTCGCCGATGAGCGCGATCAGCCAGCCGATCTCCTCGTCGGCCTTCTGGTCGGCCAGCCCCTCGAACGCCGGCCAGGCGGCGAGGCACAAGAGCTCCTCGCCAGTGCTCGGTGCGCCGGTGCGGCGCTCCCACAGCTCCTCCGTGATGAACGGCATGAACGGGTGCAGCAGCTTCAGGATCTGGTCGAGCGCCCAGGCGGTGGTGGCGCGCGTCTCGGCCTTGGCGGCCTCGTCGTCGCCGTCCAGCACCGGCTTGGTCAGCTCCAGGTACCAGTCGCAAAACACTCCCCAGGTGAGCTCGTAGATGGCGCCGGCGGCCTCGTTGAACTTGTAGGCCTCGATGCCGGCGGCGACCGCGGCGGCCGTGCGCTCCACCTCGCCGGCGATCCAGCGGTTCACCGTCTCCTTGACCTTGCTCGGGTCGAAGCCAGGCTGGCGCACGGCGCCATTCATCTCGGCAAAGCGCGTGGCGTTCCAGAGCTTGGTGGCAAAGTTGCGGTTGCCCTCCACGGCCTTCAGCGACAGCTTGATGTCGCGCCCCTGCGCCGCCATGGCGGCCAGCGTGAAGCGCAGCGCGTCGGCGCCGTAGGCGGGGATGCCGGCGGGGTAGTCCTTGCGGGTGTCCCTGGCGATGCGGGTGGCGTCCTTCTTGTCCATCAGCCCGTCGACGCGTTTCTGGATCAGCCGGTCGAGCTCGATGCCGTCGACGATGTCCAGGGGGTCCATGACGTTGCCCTTGGTCTTGGACATCTTCTGCCCGCGCTCGTCGCGGACGAGCGCGTGGATGTATACGTCGCGGAATGGTATCTCCTTCATGAAGTGGAGCCCCATCATCAGCATGCGCGCCACCCAGAAGAAGATGATGTCGAAGCCGGTGACCAGCACGCTGGTCGGGTAGTACCGCTTCACCTCCCTGGTCTTGTCCGGCCACCCCAGCGTCGAGAACGGCCACAGCGCGGAGGAGAACCACGTGTCGAGGACATCCTCGTCGCGCTCGATCCATTCAAAGCCACCGGTCATGCTCGAAATGCGCCGCATGACCTCCTGTTCACCCGTCTCGCCTGGAACCTTCTCGAAAATGCGAACGGGCTTTCCATAGTATTCCTCAGCCGTGCGAACCGCCGCTTCCTCCGACACCGCGACAAATGGACGGAGCTTGCGACCGTCAGCATCTGGCTCCTTCGAGATGCCATACCACGCCGGGATCTGGTGGCCCCACCAGATCTGGCGCGAGATGCACCACGGCTCGATATTGCGCATCCACTCGAAGTAGGTCTTCTCCCAGTTCTTCGGGATGAACTTCGTCTCGCCGCTCTCCACCACGGCGATGGCGCGCTTCGCCAGCTCGCTGGCATTGACGTACCACTGGTCGGTCAGCCACGGCTCGAGAATGGCGTTGCCGCGCTCGGCATGGGGGATGGCGTGAACGGTGGGCTCGATCTTGTCGAGCAGGCCCGCTGCATCCAGATCGGCCACCACCTGCTTGCGCGCGATGAAGCGGTCGAGCCCGCGGTATTTTTCTGGGACGGCCTCGTTGAGCTGCGCCTTGGCATCGAGAATGTTGATGAGCCCGATCTCAGGATGCCGCTTGTAGACTTGGTAGTCGTTGAAGTCGTGCGCCGGCGTGATCTTGACCGCGCCGGAGCCCTTCGCCGGGTCGGCGTAGCTATCGGCCACGATCTTAATCTCGCGCCCGACCAGCGGCAGCACCACGATCTTGCCGATCAGCGCCCGATAGCGCTCGTCGTCCGGGTGCACTGCAACGGCGGTGTCGCCCAGCATGGTCTCGGGACGCGTGGTGGCGACGACGATGAACCTGGAGGGGTCGTCCTTGAGCGGATACCTGAAATGCCAGAGGTTGCCCTTCTCCTCCTTCATCTCGACTTCGAGGTTGGAGAGCGCGCTCTGGAACTCCGGGTCCCAGTTGACGAGCCGCTTGTCGCGGTAAATCAGGCCCTCGTTGTAGAGCTCCACGAACACCTTGAGGACGGCCCTGGACAGGCCCTCGTCCATGGTGAAGCGCTCGCGCGACCAATCGCACGAGGCGCCCAGCCGCTTGAGCTGATTGACGATGGTGCCACCGCTCTCGGCCTTCCAGGTCCACACCCGCTCGATGAACTTCGCGCGGCCGAGCTGGTGGCGACCGGGCTCCTGGCGCTCCATCAGCTGGCGCTCGACCACCATCTGGGTGGCGATGCCGGCGTGGTCGGTGCCGGGCTGCCAGAGCACGTCACGCCCACGCATGCGCTCGAAGCGGACGAGAATGTCCTGCAAGGTGT
>DATMZP010000144.1:0-6421 GCA_035573595.1 Hyphomicrobiaceae bacterium | reverse complement strand
CTCGCCCATGGTCATGCCCATCATCGGGATGGTGATCCAGTGCCAGGGCTGGGTGATGCCGGGCTCGGTCTCGTTGGGGCGCACCTCCGCGCCCCACGTATCCGTGGCAAGCGCCGCCAGCTCGGTGCGCTGCACCCACTCCAGCGTCTCGAACGCCATGCCGGGGGCGTCGCCGCCGGGGTAGCCGTCCCAACTGCCGCGGGTGAGGCACTTCTCCAGCTGCCCGGTGCGCACCACCACGAAGTCGCCGCGCTTCATGTCCACGCCCTGCTTCTGGGCCGTCAGGTCGAGGTCGGCACAGGTGATGCCGTAGCCGTCCTCCAGGCAGTCCCTGCCCAGGGCACGGGCCACGTCGAGGAACACGCCGCGGCCCACCATCCTGGACTTGGTCTTCTCGATGCCGCACTTCTGGGCGCCGTTGGAGGTGACCTCGCGGCAGTCGTAGCCGTTCCACATCGAGTTCTCGTAGAACACGTGGCCCAGGCCGTCCCACTGCGTGCCGCACTGCAGCGGCATGATCACCATGTCGTCGGAGGCGCGGATGCCCCGCTTGTCGAGCACGCCCGAGTAGGCGT
This sequence comes from Hyphomicrobiaceae bacterium, assembly GCA_035573595.1. Taxonomy (GTDB): domain Bacteria; phylum Pseudomonadota; class Alphaproteobacteria; order Rhizobiales; family Hyphomicrobiaceae; genus AWTP1-13. The sequence goes on along the minus strand of DATMZP010000144.1, from coordinate 5,846 downwards.
CGGTGCCGGTGCGCAGCATGACGTGCAGCGGGTTGATGCGGCCGAGCGCGGGGTAGTTGCTCTTGGCGCCCTGCGGGCCTTTCTCGTCGTAGTTGAGAGCGAGCGAGATGACCTTGCCCTTCTTGACCAGACGGGCGGCGGCCACGATGTCCTCCGGGCTCGTATAGTTGAGCGTGCCGATCTCGTCGTCCGGCCCCCACTTGCCCCAGTTCTTGTAGGTCTCGGCGGCTTCGGCCAGGTCCTGGCGGGTGAGCTTCTTCCTGGCGGGCGTGTTTGCCGACATCGGGTGCGTCCTCTCCTTAATTCCTGGCTGCCTGGCTCTGAGCGAGGGTGTTCGAAACGTTGGCGGCGATGCTACTATGACCGAAACGGGAAACACCATGCAGCCGCCCCGCTGGCTGGCATGCATCAGACAACGCTCCTCTTATGACTCAGTAAGATAGGGAGGACTATCCATGGCCGTTGCAGAGTCAACGATCCGCAAGCCCCTTCCCTTCGACGCCGCCCGCCTCGATGCGCTGCTCGACGAGGCCGGCATCGACGTGCTCATCGCCACCTCCAAGCACAACGTCCAGTATCTGCTCGGCGGCTACCGGTTCTTCTTCTTCGAGACCATGGATGCGATCGGCACCACCCGCTACCTGCCGGCGCTCATCTACCGCAAGGGCAAGCCGGAGAGCGCCGCCTACGTCGGCTGCGCCATGGAGACCTTCGAGCAGGAGCTGGGACGGCTCTGGCCCACGAATCTCGATCTGCGCTTCACCGGCAGCGTCGCTGCCATGGAGCAGGCGGCGGCGCACATCAGGAAGCTGGGCGACGGCATCCGCAGGATCGGCGTGGAATCCGCCTTCCTGCCGGCCGACGCGGAAGGCGTGCTGCGCCGGGAGCTCTCCAACTGCGAGATCGTCGACGCCGTATTCCCGCTGGAGCGGCTCAGGGCGCGCAAGACGCCCGAGGAAATCGGCCTCCTGCGGCAGGCATCGGAGCGCGTCGTTGACACCATGCTGGCCACCTTGCGCCAGATCAAACCCGGCATGGCCAAGCACGAGATCGCCGAGACGCTGCGGCGCGAGGAGGTGAGCCGCGGCCTGGTGTTCGACTATCTGCTGCATACGGTCGGCACCAGCCTCAACCGTGCGCCCGGCTCCGACCAGCGCATTCAGGCCGGCGATATTCTCTCGCTGGATTCCGGCGGCAACTACAAGGGCTACATCGGCGATCTGTGCCGGATGGGAATCCTGGGCGAGCCCGACAGCGAGCTGGAGGACCTGCTGGGCTTCGTCGAAGAGGTGCAGCAGGCGACGCGCTCACCCGTCCGGCCGGGCGCGCGCGGCGGCGACATCATCGATCTCGGCGAGCGCATGGTGCGGGAGAGCGCGCACGCCAGATACACCCACTACATGGCGCACGGCATGGGTCTCGTCAGCCACGAGGCGCCGCGGCTCATGAACCTGCCGCGGCTCTCCTACGCCGCCTACGATGCGGACCGGCCGCTGGAGGCCGGCATGGTGATCTCCATCGAGACCACCATGCAGCATCCGACGCGCGGCTTCATCAAGCTGGAGGATACGGTGCTCGTCACCGATACGGGCTACGAGGGCCTGGGCGACGGCGGCCGCGGCTGGAACCGGGCCGGATCGACCGCGACCTGATTTCAAGCGCCCGAAACAAGGGCGCCCAACAGGCAGATACGGGAGGAAGACATGAGAAGACTAGCGAGGCTGGCGGTTGCGCTGGCCCTGACGATTGGCGCCGGCGCGGCCTCGGCCCAGAGCTATCCCGACCATCCGGTGAAGGTGATCGTGCCGTTCGCGCCGGCGGGGCCCACCGACGTGATCGCCCGCATCGTCGCCGACAAGCTCTCGGCCAGCCTCGGCCAGCAGTTCTACGTCGAGAACCGGGCGGGCGCCGGCGGCAACATCGGCACAGCGGCGGTGGCGCAGTCGCCGGCCGACGGCTACACGCTGCTGGTTGCCAGCACCGGCCTCGTCGTCAACCCCAGCCTGTTCGCCAAGGTGCCCTACGACCCGGTGAAGGACTTCGCGCCCATCACCCTGGTGGCCGTATCGCCCAACGTTCTGACCGTGCACCCCTCTGTTCCGGCGCAGAGCGTCAAGGAGCTGGTCGCCCTCGTCAAGGCCAATCCCGGCAAGTACAGCTTCGCCGCGCCCGGTGTCGGCAGCACGCCGCACCTGTCGGGCGAGATGTTCCGCATCTCGCAGGGCATCGACCTGGCGACGGTGCAGTTCACCGGCGCCGGCCCCGCCATTCAGAACACAGTCGGAGGCCACACGCCGGTGGCCGTCACCGCGCTGCCGCCCGCCGCGCCGCAGATCAAGGACGGCCTGCTGCGGGCGCTGATGGTGACAAGCGAGAAGCGGGTGTCCGCCCTCCCGGACGTACCGACAGCCGCAGAGGCGGGCCTCGCCGGCCAGGAGGCCTACACGCTTACCGGCCTGCTGGCGCCGACGGCCACGCCGAAGGCGATCGTCGATCTCATCCATCGCGAGGTGGTGAAGATCGTAGCGCTGCCCGACGTGCAGAAGCGGCTCGACGACCTCGGCTTCCAGGTGGTGGCCAACTCGCCCGACGAGTTCGCGGCGCAGATCAAGACCGAGATGGAGAAGTGGGCCAAGGTGATCCGCGACGCCGGTATCAAGCAGCAGTAGATCACCCGTCATCCCGGACGGAGCGGTGCGAGCCAACGGCGAGCAACGCTCCGATCCGGGATCTCGTGAAGGTGTGCCGACTCGTCTCATGAGGTCCCGGATAGCCTCGCTGCGCTCGGCTTCCGGGATGACGGGTGTACCTCTCATCACCGCGAGACGTGCAGCGGGGGGACCCGGTCGCGCCAGGGCATGGCCGCCTCCAGAGCCGTCGCCAGCTGCAGCAGCAGGTGCTCGGCTGCCGGCCTGGCGGCGATCTGCACGCCGATGGGCACGCCCGTGGAATGCATGGCGAGCGGCAGCGACATGGCCGGCGTGCCCATGACGTTGTGGGGAATGGTGTACTGGCAGGGCGCGTTGAACAGCTCCGCGATCAGGTTGTGCCAGCCCACCCCCGGCTTGGAGAGGTGATAGCGGCCCCAGGGCTCGGACACGCGCGCGGTGGTGGGCGAGAGCCAGATGTCGTGCGTGCTGAAGAACTGGCCGAGGCGGCGGCGCGCCGCGTTGGCCGCGGCATTGGCGGCGATGAAGCGCTCGGCCGTGATCTCCCTGGCGGCCTCGTAGACGGAGAGAATCACGGGCTCCAGCGTATCGGGGCCGATCTTGCGGCCGCTGCGCCTGGCGTAGGCGTCGAGCCGGGAGTCGAAGCCGAAGAAGAAGATGTCGGTGGTGGCGCGCACCATGGCCTCGCCGTCGATCTCCACCTTCGCCATCTCGACCGCGTGCCCCATGTCGGCGAGGGCCTTGCCGGCGGTCACCACCGCCTGGGCGACCTCCGGATCGACATCGACGCCCAGCAGCTTGTCGAGCACGATGCCCACCTTCAGCTTCCCGGGCGACCTGGTGGCGAGCGTGGCGTAGGGCTCGTCCGGCTTGGGGATGATGAAGGGGTCGCCGGGCTGCGGGATGGAAACGCAGTCGAGCATGGCGGCGGCGTCGCGCACGGTCCTGGTCTGCACGAAGTTCATGGAGTAGCCCCAGCCGCCCTCGTCCACCACCGGGGCGATCGAAACGCGCATGCGCGACGGCTTGAGGCCGACGCCGCCGCACCAGGAGGCCGGGATGCGGATGGAGCCGCCGATGTCGGAGCCGTGCGCAACGGGCACGATGCCGGCGATGACCGCCGCCATGCCGCCGCCGGTGGAGCCGCCGGCCGAGTAGCCCTGCTTCCAGGGGTTCGACGTGTTGCCGTAGAGCACGCTCTCGGTGGTGGCCGACATCGAATACTCGGGCGCCGCCGAGCGGCCGGGGATGTTGACGCCGGCGGCCTTGAGCAGATCGACGAAGCAGGTGCCGGCCTCCACCGTCATGCCTTGGCAGAGGCGCGAGCCGAATTCGATTCTGCGGCCCTGCTCGTGGCCGAACACATCCTTGATCAGAAACGGCACGCCGCGGAACGGGCCGTTGCCGAGGCTCGCCGCGTCGAGGCCCTCGATGCGGTCGCGATAGAGCTCCACCACAGCGTTGACGGCGCCGTCCACCTTCGCCCTGGCCGCGGCCGCCGCGAGCGCCAGCTCCTTGGGGCTAACCTCCTTCCTGGCCACCAGCTCGGCGAGGCCCAGGGCATCGTAGCTGGCGTACTCGGCGAGGTTCATGATGCGAGGTCCTTCTCGTGCCGCAGCCGGTTCTCTGCAGCCAGTAGAGCAGGGCGCAGACCCGATAGGCAAGCGCGGGAACCGGATTGAGGATGCGCGTCGGCGCGGCCGGACTTTGTTGCCGGGGCAGACAGGTCGACCTACTCTGCAGCCGCAAAAAACGCCGATCGGGGGAACGCCAGTGATCGAACTCAAGCCTATGTCAGCCGTGGTGGCCGCGCTCGCACTCCTCGCAACGAGCGCGTCGGCGCAGGAGTGGCCCGCCAGGAACGTCACGCTGATCGTGCCGTTCGCTGCGGGCGGCGGCATCGACGCCAACGCGCGAGTGCAGGCGCTGGCGCTGGCCGAGGTGCTGGGGCAGGGCGTGATCGTGGAGAACATCGGCGCGGCCGGCGGCACCGTGGGCACCGCGCGCGCGGCCAAGGCCGAGCCCGACGGCTACACGCTGCTGATCGGCAACTCGGGCACGCACGCCTACGCCGCCACGCTCTACAAGAGCCTGCCTTACGACCCGGTCAGCGACTTCGAGCCGGTCGGCATGACCACGGACAGCCCGCGCATCCTGCTGGTGCGCAAGGACCTCCCGGTGAGCAACCTCGAGGGGTTCATCGCCTATGCAAAGGAGAACCAGGCGAAGATGCAGTACGGCTCGGCGGGCGTCGGCTCCGGCACGCACCTGCCGTGCACGCTGCTCAACGCCGTGATGGGCGTCAACGTGGTGCACGTGCCCTATCGCGGCGCCGGCCCGGCCATGCAGGACCTGATCGGCGGGCGCCTCGATTACATGTGCGACACCATCCAGACCGGCGCCGAGCAGGCGAGAGGCGGCACGGTGAAGGGCATCGCCGTCATGGGGCCGACGCGGGTGCCGATCATCGACCTGCCGACCACAGCGGAGGCGGGGCTCAACGGCGTCGATGCGACAGTGTGGAACGGCTTCTTCTATCCGAAGGGCACGCCGCGCGGGATCGTCCTCAAGATGAGCAAGGCGCTGAACGCGATGATCGAGCGCCCCGACGTGGTGAAGCGCATGGCCGAGCTGGGGCTCTCGATCCTGCCGCCGGAGCAGCGCACGCCCGAATATCTGGCCGCCTTCCTGCCCAAGGACATCGAGCGCTGGGGCAAGGTGATCCGCGACGCAGGGCTTGCGGGAATGGCGGGGAAGTGAGGGGCGCCGGGCCCCCGTAGGCTGGGTCAAGCCAAGCGCAGACCCCGCACCGTTCGGCGCTGGCCCAACGATGCTCCAGGCAATCCTTTGATCGGTGTCGGGTCTTCAAGAACGCCGAGGACGCCGAGCATTACTCCGATGGCATGCGGAAGGCGGGGCTGCCGGAGCGATAACCTTTGGTCTGCAGTTCACGAAGCGGCGATAGCGCTTATCGGTCCAGGCCAGCCTCGCGTCTCCAATTCGCATCAGGTCGGCGCCAGATGATTTTGCCCTCGATGTCCATCGCGACGTTCATGCAGATCTTGTCCTGGCGTTGTACATGGGGTGTTCAAAAAAATGAGCCCAGTACATGCCATCAGGCCACAACTCATCACGACAAATGCGAGGTGCAAAGTATCGCAGCCCATAGATGGGCCG
>DATMZP010000143.1:0-3190 GCA_035573595.1 Hyphomicrobiaceae bacterium | reverse complement strand
TTGACATCGCGCGTCCACGGTGAGTGTCCTTCGACAGCCCGTTGGTACGTATCAGATAGACCACGCGAGGCGGCAAAGCGCATGACCTCGGCATCGTCGAACAGCAGGATCGACGCTCTCTCGCAACCGAGGGCGCGGATGATGGCGTCGAGCGCCGCCTCGCAGATGTCACTTTGTGTTCCGGCCCGATAGAGCCTGTCAGTAAAGTGATACAACGCCGCCTGCTCATCCATGCGCCTGGCAAGCGACGCATCAGCGCTCTTACTGTGCGAGATATCCACCAGCACGTTGATCGCCCCGGTGACCTCGCCAGATGCGTCGAACACTGGGGTTGGATACGGGATGAAAGGAACGCGGGTGCCGTCAGATCGCTCAACGATCGCTTCCATCCCCCGGATGGGGCGCTTCTGTTTGAGCGCGAGCGCCATCGGGCTCTCGTCATGGGGCAGCAGCGCCCCATCAGGCGAGTAGAGCCTGTAGGCTCCGGAGAACTTTTTCTTGCCAAGGTCGGGGCGGCCGCCCCAAAGCGCAGCAGCAGCCTCATTGAAGGAGGTGATACGGCCCTCGGCATCCGTTGTGTAGGCGGCTACCGGCAGCGCTTGAAGCAGTTCCCAAGAGAAGCCATCGACAAGGCCTAACGGCAAAGCTGCGGCCGCCTTGCCGTTGTTAAGTGGTTGAGCAAGGCTCTCTTGCTCCACGGGGTGGGTCAGATCAGGCGATTGGCGTTCGCCCGCTGCAGACGTGCTCACGGCCCCCTCCCAACAGTGGACGCCAATTGCCCTGCACCTTGGAATCACCACAAAGAAAAGGCCGGTAACTGATTGTGTCAATAAAGTCTAACGCTGAAGCCTTAGCTTGGTTCCTTCAAGATCGAGCGGGCCTCGTCGAGACGATGATACCGCCTGCCGATGAGTCAAGAAGTTAGTCGATGATTTGCTTAAGTGGCATTCCGCCATGCGCCGCCTTGAGGTGGTGGGTCTCATATCTACTCTGCATCCCCAGTTTGGGGGAGCGTTTTGCCCTAGCCAAGGGGGCAGGTGCTCGGCTCGCCGCATGGAGTAATTTGCTGCGACGCACCAGTCTGCGAGTGGCACTCATCCTCCCTGCGGCAGCGATGATCGATGTCTGCTGCGGGGGATAGCGACCATCGCCGGGGCCGCGGGCATGCGGTCGTGGGGCGCGCAATCGAGCGGCTGGCCTATCCCCTCCCGCCCGCCTCCGGCTTGGCCGTCAGCACCACGTCGGCGCCGTCCTTGGCCACCGTCAGCCGCATACGCGAGGCTATGGCCAGGCGCAGCGTATAGTAGGCCTGGATGGTCATGGCGTTGATGGGCGGTGCGGGGCCGTTGACGAAATCGCCCAGATACTGAGGCGGGCGGGCGCTGGGGCCGCGGCAATGCACGACGAAGCCGGGGTTGGCGAGCGTGCCGGCGATCTCCACCACAAGCTCGCCGCCGCGCGGGATGGCGGTGGGGGCGATGGCGACCAGGTTGAGCAGCAGCTTGGCCTTGTCCTTGGAGATCTGGCCCTTGAGGCCGCGCCAGGCCAGCTTGTGCTTGCCGTTGCCGATGAGGCCGCGGCTCAGCTCCTCGGCGGTGACGAGGTCGATCCTGGCGCCGGCCGAATCGGTGGCGCCGAAGGCGAAGCGGGCGAACTGCAGCCTCGCCGAGGCCGTTTCCGTGACGTTGCGGATGACATCCAAGGCGTAGTTGCGCGATTGCGCGTCATCCTCCTCGTCGAGGATCTCCAGCCCGTTGTTGATGTTCCCGACCGGACCGATCAGGTCGTGGCAGATCTTGCTCGAGATGAGAGCCGCAAGCTCCAGATCGCTGGGCTGAGCGCGGTCGTCCATCAAGATAAGCCCCCTGCTTGGCGATGCGACCAAGCCGGCGGCCTCAGGACGCGAGACAATGACGCGAGCCGACAGGACCGCTTGCGCATGCGTTGAATCTTGATACACGCTTCGCAGCGGCGCTCCAAGCGAGCTCTCGCGGTTGCCCCTCGGTATTGCTTTTTCGTCACAACCGCGAAGCGATCCGTGGACACCTCAAGGAAGGCGCATCCGGGCGGCCGTCCTCTTGCATAGATTCGAAAGGCCATGCAGGCGAAGGATTTCCAGTTCCTGGCCGACAGCCTCGTTGCCGTGGCGCTCACCGCCGCGCGGGTGCAGATGGCGTACTTTGCCGCCGGGGTTGTGGTGCAAACCAAGGCCGACAAGAGCCCGGTCACCGTCGCCGACCAGGAATCCGAGGCGATCATCCTGGAGGGGCTGGCGCGCGCCGCGCCCGGAGTTGCCGTGGTCTCCGAGGAGGCGGCTGCTGCCGGCCATATTCCGGCCGTCGGCGGGACCTTCTTTCTGGTGGACCCCCTCGACGGCACCAAGCCGTTCATCCGGCGCGAGCCGCAGTTCACGATCAACATCGCCTTGATCGAGGACGGCAACCCGGTGTTCGGGCTCGTCTATGCGCCCGCGCTGGAAGACTTCTACGTCACCGTCGGGCCGGGGCAGGCTGCCGCGGCCCGCCTTCCGCCTTCGGCCGAGGCCTGCAGCCTGGCTGCCTGCGGCCTGGCGCCCGTGCGCACGCGGGTGCCGGACCCGAATGCGCTGGGCGCATTGGTCAGCCAGATGCATCTGGACAAGGCGACGCAACGGTTCCTCGACCGCTACCCGGTGGTGGAGCGCAGGGCGGTGTCGTCCTCGCTCAAGTTCGGACTGATGGCGCGTGGCGAGGCCGATATCTATCCGCGCGCCGGCCCCACAAGCGAGTGGGACACGGCTGCCGGTCACGCGGTTCTGGCCGCAGCCGGCGGGACTGTCACCGCGTTCGACGGCGGTCCGCTGCTCTATGGCAAGCCGGGCTTCCGCAACACGGGCTTCGTCGCCTGGGGCCGCACTCCGCTGCCGGCCCCGCGCATTTAGGTGCTGCCGATTGTCTCCGACTTGGTGACAAGTTCTCCTTTACCATCTTGTCAGCGACAAACTTCCATCAAGGTTGGTGACGTGGCGAAACAGCCGACGAGTCCAGCCCGTCGGGGCAAGCCGCGGCGCGCAGCAGCCGGGGCAGTAGCCGGGACGACAGCCGCGCCTGCAGCGGGCGCCCAGACCGGGCGCAAGCCGCTGCCGGCGCACTGCGCCAAGGTGGCGCTGGTCCTGCAAGGCGGCGGAGCCCTGGGGGCCTACCAGGCGGGC
>DATMZP010000142.1:0-5366 GCA_035573595.1 Hyphomicrobiaceae bacterium | reverse complement strand
GGGAGGGAAATAAGCCGAAGGCGGATACTCCCCGCCCTCCTCGCCGTCGGTGCAAATTCGGCCACGACCGGGTTGCACCGCCCGGCTTTTCACTACTCAGAATTGCCGTTGCCGACGTCCGACTCGCCAAGGGAAAAGGGCGGTTGCAGCGACATATCCACAGACAGACTTTTGAAGGATGTACTCTATCCTGGAGAGGCTATATCGATCATAAGGCGATCCGGGAGCGTTTGGTCCATCCGGGCGAGCGGGGTTGCTCGGATGGGTCGCTGGGGTCAGGCCCGCGGGGTCTGACCCCTCTCCTCCGGCGCTCAATTCGCGGCGGCTGCAGAGGAGCTCGGCGCGAAGCTCGCCGACAGCCGGTCGTGACGGTTCGGCCGGATGGTGTTGAGCGGCACCCGGATTCGGCACGCGAAGCCCTCCGGGGCGAAGTCGATCACCGGCTCCTCCGTGGGCGTGCTGCCCATCGCATTGATGAGCGAGAGGCCGAAGCCGTGATGGGTCGCGGGCTCCACCGGCGGGCCGCCGCGCTCCTGCCAGGAAAAGTCCATGTACGCGCCGGCGCCGCTGCCGCCGATGGACCATTCGGCCAGCACCTCGCCCTTGGCGTTGGAGAGCGCGCCGTACTTGGCGGCGTTGGTGCACAGCTCGTGCACGATGAGGGCGAAGGTCTGCACGCCCGAGGGGCCGAGCGACACCGGTGGTCCCGAAACGCGCACGCGCTCGGAGAAGCCCGCGATCTCCGCCATCACAACGTCGCGCAGGTCGGCACCTTGCCAGCTCGCCTCGGTGAGCAGCTCGTGGGCGTGTCCCAGCGACTGCAGGCGCCCGATCAGGACCTCGTGCGCCTCGCTGAGCGACCGCCCGCGGGTCAGCGTGCGCGAGGTGATCGATTGGAACACGGAGAGCAGGTTCTTGACCCGGTGCGTCAGCTCCTGCACCAGGGTCATCAGCCGTTCCTCGGCCTGCTTCCTCTCGTGCACTTCCCCTTCGAGCTCGGCGGTGCGGTCTGCGACGCGTTGCTCCAGGAGATCGCGCGAGCGGGCCAGTTCCACCCGCGTGCGGTAGAGCTCGACGAACACCTTGACCTTGGCGCGCAGGATCTCCGGCACCACCGGCGTCAGGATGTAGTCCACCGCCCCCAGCGCGTAGCCCTCCACCGTCTGCACGTCGTCGGCGAAGGCCGTCACGAAGATGATCGGCGTGACGCGCGACTTCCGCCGGCTGCGGATCAGGGCCGCGGTCTCAAGGCCTGACATGCCCGGCATATTGACGTCGAGAAGGATGACGGCGAAGTCGCGCTCCAGGAGCAGCTTCAACGCCTCCTCACCCGATGTGACGGAGACGATGTTCTGGCCAAGATCCTCCAGGATCACCTGATAGGCCAGATGCTTCTCGCGCAGATCGTCGACCACCAGGATATCGACGCGCTCGGCCCCCGTCGTGGTGTTCTCGCTGCCTGAAGTCCCGCTGTTGGTGGGGGTCCCGGTCATGGGGGTACTCATGGGGGTGCGACCTCCGTGGCTGCCTGCACGCTTTACCGATGCAGCCACGAGCGCAAAACAGCAAGGAGATGATGCGGATCGACCGGCTTGGAGAGGTAGTCCCACGCGCCCGCCTCCATGCAGCGCTCGCGATCGCCTTTCATCGCCTTTGCCGTGACGGCGATGATCGGCAGGTCGCGGCGGATCTTGCGCGCCTCCCGCATGGTGGCGATGCCGTCCATCTCGGGCATCATGATGTCCATCAGCACGATGTCGATGTGCCCCGGCCCCGACATCAGGCGCAGCGCGTCGCGCCCGTTGCCGGCCGAATCCACCGCCATGTTATGCTCCTCGAGCACGCTCCTCAGCGCGTATATGTTGCGGATGTCGTCATCGACAATCAGCACTTTCCTCCCCTCCAGCGGGGAATCCGACTGATGCAGCGCCTCCAGAGTGGCGAGTTGCGCCTCGGGCAGGCGCGTGATCCGCCGGTGGGCGTAGAAGGCCACCAGATCCACGAGGCGCTCCTGCGACTGCACGTGGCGCACCGTGAGAGCATCGAAGCTGCGGGCGCTGCGGTCGTCGCCAGGCTTGAGGCCGCCGTCCCAGACCAGCACCGGCAGGGGCGCGCCGGCCGGGGCCAGCTCCAGCGTGCGGGCGATCCGGCCGAGGTCTACCCCGGCCTGGGCGTCGAGGATGACGCAGTCGGGGGCCGCCGCGGCGATCATGGTCAGCATCGTGCGGGGCGTAACGTGCGAGACGACGAGGTCGTCGCCGGCGATCGCCTCAACGAGCGGATCGAGGGCGCCCGCGTCCTCGCCGATGGCAACGACGTGCTTCTCCGGCCGCCGGATACGGGCCAGAAGCTGCTGCAAGCCGGCGTCGAGCACGTCCTTGGACGGGATGGGCTTGGCGATGAAGGCGCAGGCCCCGGTCTCGAAGGCGCGCTCGCGGGCATCCTCCGTTGACACGACACACACCGGGATGTGCCGGGTCGCCAGGTCGTGCTTAAGGCGGTCGAGCACGCGCCAGCCGTCCATGTCGGGGAGCACGATGTCGAGGGTGAACGCGTCGGGCATATGGTCGCGCGCAAGCGCCAAAGCGCCGGCCCCCTGCGAGGTGACGAGCCCCTTGCAACCCTTTTCGCGAGCGGCATCAAGCAGGAATCGCGCGAACGTCAGGTCGTTCTCGACGATCAAGAGCACCGTGTCGCCGGGCTGGATGTTGTCACGGTCGTCCAGGGCCTCGTTGGCGAGCAGCGTCGGCTCGGGCTGGCTCTCGGCCAGCACCTGCATGCGCGCGGACAGCTCATCCAGCGGCATGCCGTTCTCGCCGAGGGCGGCATCGCCCTCGATTGCACCGGACTGGGCCGTCCTCCTTGCCAGCCGGGGCTGCGTGTACTCGATCGGCAGGTAGAGCGTGAAGCTCGATCCCCGTCCGGGGCTGCTGACGAGCCTGATCTCGCCGCCGAGCAGCTTCGACAACTCGCGGCTGATGGCGAGGCCGAGGCCGGTGCCGGCATACTTGCGGCTGATACTGCCATCGGCCTGGTGGAACGCCTCGAAGATGATCTGCTGCTTGTCGGCCGAGATGCCGATCCCTGTATCGGTGACCTGGAAGGCCGCGACGCCGAAGGCGCGGTTCAGCTCCTCGTTGTCGGCGCTCCAACCGGCCTTGGCCGGCTCCATGGTCAGGGTCACCTGGCCGTAGTGCGTGAATTTGAAGGCGTTGGAGAGCAGGTTCTTGAGGATCTGTTGCAGCCGCTTGCTGTCGGTGATGATCGAGGTCGGCAGCAACGGGTCGATGCGGAGCAGGAAATCGAGGCTCTTCGACTCCGCGATCGGCCGGAACGTGCGCTCCACGTAGCGGTGCAGATCGTCGAAGCGCAGCTCGCTCACATCGACCACGACGGTGCCGGACTCGATCTTCGACAGGTCGAGGATGTCGTTGATCAGCGTCAACAGGTCGTTGCCCGAGGAATGGATGGTCTTGGCGAAGTCCACCTGCCGCTCGGTGAGGTTGCGCTCGCGGTTCTGGCACAGCTGATCGGAGAGGATCAGCAGGCTGTTGAGCGGCGTCCTCAGCTCGTGGCTCATGTTGGCCAGAAACTCGGACTTGTACTTCGAGGTGCGGGCGAGCTGCACCGCCTTGTCCTCCAGCGCCTGGCGCGCCTGCTCCACCTCGCGGTTCTTGCGCTCCACCTCCTCGTTGCGCTGTGCCAGCAGCATCGCCTTGTCCTGCAGCTCCTCGTTGGTCCGCTGCAGCTCCTCCTGGCGCCGCTGCAGCTCGTTGGCGAGCGATTGCGACTGCTTGAGCAGGTCCTCCGTGCGCATGTTGGCCTCGATCGTGTTGATCACGATTCCGATGCTTTCGGTGAGCTGGTCGAGCAGCGCCTGATGGCTGGTGCTGAATCGCTCGATGGAGGCGAGCTCCAACACGCCCTTCGCCTCTCCTTCGAAGACGATCGGCAGCACCAGGATGTTGCTCGGCGTCCACTCGCCCAGCCCCGTGACGACGCGGACCGCAACGGCGGACAGGTTCTCCAGGAGCACCTTCTGGCAGGTGATCGCCACCTGGCCGATCAGGCCTTGGCCAAGCTCCACCGTCTTGCCGTGCGCCCTCTGCCCGCCGGACGCATAGCTCGCGAGCAGTCGCAGGCGCGGCTCCCCGCTCTCGCGCACGTAGAACTCGGCCTGCTGCGCGCCCACCACGGGGGCCAGCTCCGACAGGATCATCTGGCCGACCGCCACCATGTCCTTCTGACCCTGCAGAAGGCGGCTGAACTTGGCGAGGTTGGTCTTGAGCCAGTCCTGATCGGTGTTCTTGCGCGTGGTGTCGCGCAGGTTGCGGATCATCTCGTTGATGGTGTCCTTGAGGACGGCCACCTCGCCCTGCGCGTCCACCGTGATCGAGCGCGTCGTCAGGTCGCCCTGGGTCACGGCCACGGCCACGTCGGCAATGGCGCGCACCTGGGTCGTCAGGTTGGCGGCGAGCTGGTTGACGTTCTCAGTGAGCGCCTTCCAGGTGCCGGCGGCACCGGGCACCTTGGCCTGGCCGCCCAGCCGGCCCTCCACGCCCACCTCGCGCGCCACCGTCGTCACCTGGTCGGCGAAGGTGGCGAGGGTGTCGGTCATGCCGTTGATGGTGTCTGCGAGCGCGGCGATCTCGCCTTTGGCCTCGACGGTGAGCTTGTGCTTGAGGTCGCCGTTGGCGACCGCCGTCACCACGCGGGCGATGCCGCGCACCTGGTCGGTGAGGTTGGCGGCCATGAAGTTGACGCTCTCGGTCAGGTCCTTCCAGGTGCCCGCCACGCCCTGCACCGCGGCCTGGCCGCCGAGCTTGCCTTCCGTGCCCACCTCGCGCGCCACGCGCGTCACCTCACCGGCGAAGGTGCGCAGCTGGTCCACCATGGTGTTGATGGTGTTCTTCAGCTCCAGGATCTCGCCCTTCACGTCCACGGCAATCTTCTTGGAGAGGTCGCCGGTGGCCACCGCCTTGGTCACGTCGGCAATGTTGCGCACCTGCGCGGTCAGGTTGCCGGCCATGGAGTTGACCGACTCGGTGAGGTCCTTCCAGGTGCCTGCCACGCCCTGCACGTCGGCTTGGCCACCCAGCTCGCCCTCGGTGCCCACCTCGCGCGCCACCCGCGTCACCTCGGCGGCGAACGAGCGCAGCTGGTCCACCATGGTGTTGATGGTGTTCTTCAGCTCCAGGATCTCGCCCGCAACATCCACGGTGATCTTCTTGGACAGGTCGCCCATGGCCACCGCGGTGGTCACTTCGGCGATGTTGCGCACCTGCGCGGTCAGGTTGCCGGCCATGGAGTTGACCGACTCGGTCAGCGTCTTCCAGGTGCCGGCCACGCCCGGCACGTCGGCCTGG